>DASVTM010000087.1:0-13170 GCA_036387575.1 Brevundimonas sp. | reverse complement strand
CTATCTGACGGCTCCGCTGAATCTCAGTTCATCGACGGCGCTGCGGGTCAAGGCGCGGGAATCGACCGTTACGCGAACGGAGAACCACGGCTCTGCTTGAGTCGGGTGACCTTGGGGACCATCTGTGCTAGAGACCTTCTTTAGTCACCGCCCCGGAGCTTTCCGCTGACCCCCTCGACCGCGTACGATACGCAAGACGAAGCCGTTTCCAACACGGCCCACGAGATGGACGAATTCGCGCCCATCCACTCCGAAGACGGGGATTCAGACTCTGGCTTCGACGGACCGCGCGCTGCGCTGCCGGTCGGCGCGACCGCGCTTGAAAACGCTATTCTCGGCAAGCTCGACGACGACAAGGCCCAGGACATCGTCCTGATCGACCTTCGCGGCAAATCGCCGATGGCTGACACCATGATCGTGGCTTCCGGCCGTTCGCACCGCCACGTCGGCGCTCTGGCCGACCACCTGCTGCGTACGCTCAAGGAACAGGGTCTCGGCAAGGCCAAGGTCGAAGGCCTGCCGCACTGCGACTGGGTTCTTGTCGACGCCGGCGATGTGATCATCCACCTGTTCCGGCCCGAAGTGCGGATGTTCTACAACATCGAGAAGATCTGGGCCGTCGACAGCGCCCACCGCACGTCGACCGACATCGCCGTCTAAAAACAGTTTCCGCTCATCCCCGCGAAAGCGGGGACCCAGCGCTTTGGGCGATCGGATCATGACGACTGGCGACGGACCCTCATCCCATACGCTATGCTTCACAACAGAACTGGGTCCCCGCTTTCGCGGGGATGAGCGGAGTTCAGGGTGAAGGTTTCAATCATTGCGATCGGCAAGCCCGGGCGCGGACCTGAAGCCGCGCTCGCGACCGACTATGCCCAGCGCACCTCCCTTGCGGGGAGGGCGCTGGGGCTCGGGCCGCTCGACCTGATCGACCTCGACGCCAAAAAGACCGGCAAGGCTCCCGAGGCCGAACTGTTGCTGGCCGCCGCCGAGGGCGCGCATCTGATCGCCTGCGATGAACGCGGCAAGACCTATTCCAGCCGGGCGTTCGCCGATCACATCGCCCTGCTGCGAGATCGCGGTGAGCGAAAGCTGGTGTTCGTCATCGGCGGCGCTGACGGGCTCGATCCATCAGTGCTCGCCGCCGCCGGATCGACGCTCGCTTTCGGTCCCCAGACCTGGCCTCATGCGCTGGCCCGCGCGATGTTGGCCGAACAGCTGTATCGGGCCGTGACGATCCTGGCCGGATCACCCTATCATCGGGACTGAACCGGACCGCTCCCCTGAAACGCCTGATCCTTCTCGGCTGTGCGATGGCGCTGGCGGCGACGCCGGCCGCGAGCCTGCGCGTGCCTCAGGAAAACGGCGAACTGGCCGGGCTGCAATCCGAGTTTCGTGACGAACAGGTCCGCGCCCGCCGCCTGAGGGCCGACGCCGCCGACGCCGCAGCCGAGATCGTTAACCTCGACCGACAACTGGCCAGCCTCCATCGGGCCCAGAACCACGACGATCTTCAAATGGCCGCCCAGCGGGGCCGGCTGAACGAACTGAGCCGCCGCGAGGCGGTGCTTCTGGTCGCGTTGGCCAAGGACCGCGCCCAGCAGGGGCGGTTGCTGTCGGCCCTGCAGATGATGAGCCGGGATCCGCCGCCGCCTTTGCTGATCCCCGCTGACAAGGCTGTCGACACCGTTCGCGCGGCAATCCTGATCAGGGCTATCACGCCTGAGCTGCAACGCCGCACGCGCACCCTGGTCGATCAGCAGACCGAGATCGCCCGCATCCGCCGCCTCGCCGTCCTTTCCAGCGAACAGCTGATGACGACCGAGAGCGCTCAGGGCGACCGACGCGGCGAGATCGAGAGCCTTTCGGCCCGCAAGACATCCCTCGTCGCCGTCCTGCGCGCCGACGCCGCGCGGTCGGAACGCGCCGCCAAGGTGTTGGAGGCGCGCATCCGCAGTCTCGGCGGTGAAATCCAGCCTCTGTCCTCGGGTGAGGCGGATGCCGAAGCCGTCGTCACTCGCCTGCCCGGTGGTCGCTCACGCCTGACGCCGCCAACGCCGGGCCAGCCCGAGGCCACCTTCGGTCGCGGTTCGAGCGGCTGGCGCTGGAGGCCGGGTGCCCGCACCATCGTCGCGCCGTCGAACGGGGTCGTGGACTATGCCGGACCGCTGAGTGGCTGGGGTGAGGTGGTCATCCTCGACCTCGGCCCGGGTTGGCGCGCGGTCATCGCTGGACTGGACACCGTATCGGTCGAAGCTGGTGGGCGAGTGACGGACGGACAGGCGCTGGGCCGATCGTCCGAGGGCGGTGAGATCTATTTCGAACTGCGCCGCGACGAACGCCCGGTCGATCCCGGCCCTTGGTTACGATAAGCGCCTCAAACGCCCAGCGTGGCCGCAGAAGAGGCTGCTCCGGCGAGCGAAAGCGCTTTCATTCCGGGCGTTACGCTGATTTTATCCCCCACATCCGTCGGCGCCACGATTTCGTCGTGACTTCGGCGCTCCTGACCCCAATACCGGACGCCCGTAGGCTTCGGACCCGAAGCTTTTGAGACGACCGCGAAAGAAACCGAATGCGTAAACTGCTTCTCGCCGGCGCCGCTGTGCTGGCCCTCGGCCTGAGCGGCATGGCCGTCGCCACCCAGACGCCCCGGAACGAGACCTTCCGGATGCTGCAGCTGTTCGGTGACGTACTGGCCGTGGTCGAGCAGGCCTATGTGGTCCCGGTAGATAACCAGAAGCTGATCGAGGCGGCGCTGGCCGGCATGATGTCGGCGCTGGATCCGCACTCCAACTATCTGTCGCCCAAGGGCTACGGCGATCTGCAGGAACGCACGTCCGGCGAATATTCGGGCGTCGGCCTGACCATCACGGCCGAGGGTGGTCTGGTGAAGGTCATCTCGCCGATGGACAACAGCCCGGCCAGCCGCGCAGGCGTGCAGGCAGGCGACGTGATCTCGGCCATCGAAGGCCAGAACGCCTCGGGCATGAGCGTCTCGGACGTCTCCAACAAACTGCGCGGCGCCATGGGCACCTCGGTCACCGTGACCTTCCTGCGCGACGGCGAAGAAGCGCGCGACGTCGTCCTGACCCGCGAAGTGATCAAGGTTGAATCCGTCACCGGCCGTCTGGAAGGCGATTTCGGCTATATCCGCGTCTCGACCTTCAACGAGAACACCGGCCGTGAGCTGACCCAGGTCATCACCCGGCTGAAGACCGAAAAGCCGGGCATCAAGGGCTTCGTCCTCGATCTGCGCAACAACGGCGGCGGCTTGTTGACGGCGGCCATTGACGTGTCCGACGCCTTCCTCGAACGCGGTGAGATAGTGAGCCAGCGCGGCCGCAAGCCTGATCAGATCGAACGCTATGCCGCCAAGCCCGGCGACCTGACCAACGGCCTGCCGTTGGTGGTGCTGATCAACTATGGATCCGCCTCGGCGTCCGAGATCGTGGCCGGGGCCCTGAAGGATCAGGAACGCGCGACGATGGTCGGCCTGACCAGCTTCGGCAAGGGTTCGGTCCAGACCGTGATCCCGCTGGGCGGCGGCAAGGACGGCGCTTTGTCTATCACGACGGCGCGCTACTACACGCCGTCAGGCCGTTCGATCCAGAAGATCGGCATCGAGCCGGACCTCGAGGTCGCCCGCTCCGAGGCCGAGGGCCGGATCGTCTCGCGCTCCAGCTTCATCTATTCCGAAGCCGCCTACGCCACTGCGCTGGACGCCTCGATCGGCGCCGAACGCAAGGGCGCGCACACACCGCACGAGGCTCCGGGTCCGGACTTCGACAAGGAAAAAGACTATCAGCTCGAGCGGGCGCTGGACGTTCTGCGCGCCGGCGGCGACCTGACGAAACTGGCGGCGGCCCCGACCGGTATCGTCATCTCCGACGGTTCGACGCCGACCGTGACGGTTGCGGCCAACGACGACACGCCCGACGCTGCGGCCCGTCCTGTCGACGCCGATGCGAAGCCGACGACGACGCCTGAGGTGACGCCGGAAGCGACGCCGACGCCACAACAGCAGCGCCGCTGATCGGGCTCGCCTCTTGAGCGCGGATGGTGAATGCGGCGTTAGGGTTTCTTAACCGGCCACACGCCAATATGTCATTTGAGAAGGATCGCCGTCGCGATCCCTGACCGAGCGGCCTGTCGTCGTATGTTCGCCAAGAGAGAATCCGCCCTCGCCGCCGCCGCCGGCGCCGCTCCACAGAGCAAGGGTCCGCGTCTGGATTTCAATTCGGTCGTCGCGCTTTTCAAACGTCCGCCGGTCGCCGTCGGTGCAGCAGGGCTGGTGCTGCTCGCCGCCGCCGCCTTGTTCCTGACGGTGCTTGGCGACCCAACGGCCGGTACGCCCTCGGCACGAGCAGCGCTGCACCGCGAGACCGCCGAAGTCGCACCGACTGTCGCCCCGACCGGGCTCGAAGCCTTCGGCATGGACGGTTTCGGCGCCTATCAGACACTCGCTGGCGACCCTAATGCGGATCCGATGTCCGGCGCTGCAGGCGGCGACTCCCTAATCACCCTGCCGGACGGTGCGACCGTCGCCGGTGGTGGCTCAGTCATCACCGCTCCCCGCCGTCCTGCCGCTCCTCTGCTGGCCGCGCCGATCGCGGGCTTGAGCCAGCCGGGCCCCAACGGTCCCCTGCCGACCATCGCCGCTGACGGTCGCGTCCCGGCGCAGGCCTATGCCCGCCCGTTCCGCCCAAACGGCAAGCCGCGCGTGGCCCTGATCGTCGGCGGCCTCGGCCTCAACGCCGTCACCACCCGCGCCGCCATCGAACGCCTGCCTGCCGAGGTGACGCTGAGCTTCGTGCCCTATGCCGACGGCCTGCAGGGCTGGATCGACCTCGCCCGCGCCCAGGGTCACGAGGTCATGCTCGAGATCCCGATGGAGCCGAGCGGCTATCCCGACAACGATCCCGGCCCGCAGACCCTGCTGGCCTCCGCCACGCCCGACGACATCACCTCGCGGTTGTCGTGGCTGCTGGGTCGCGCCACCGGCTATTTCGCGGTGACCAACTATCTCGGCGACCGGTTCGTGACGTCCGACAACGGCATGAGCGCCTTCCTCAGCCTGCTGCGCCAGCGCGGCGTCGCCTTCATCGACGACGGCTCGGCCCGTCGCCGCCCGGGCGCCTGGGCTCGCGCCAGCGCCGACAGTGTCATCGACGAAACCCAGACCCCCGCCGCCATCGTCGGCCGCCTCAACGCCCTCGAAGCCCGCGCCAAGGCCACCGGCGCCGCTCTGGGCACAGGCTTCAGCTATCCGGTCACCGTCGAAGCCGCCGCCCGCTGGACCGCCGGTCTGGAAGGTCGAGGGCTGCAGTTGGCTCCGGCCAGCGCGATGACGCAGAGGCCGGGAAGATAGGCAAGAGAGGCAGTAGGGGTTAGGCAGTAGGCAGTAGGGAAGATGTCGGGTTGAACCGGTCTCCCCCGCCGCACCGCCGCCTACTGCCTACTGCCCTCGGACCCGCCCCATGCAAGACCTCTCCCTCTACCGCCCCAACGTCGGCGTCGTGCTGTTCAATGCCAGCGGTCAGGTCTGGTACGGCAAGCGTGCCGGTGTCGGCGGTCCGCATAACTGGCAGTTTCCTCAAGGCGGCGTGGACAAGGGCGAAGACCTTGAAGCGGCCGCCCTGCGCGAGCTTCAGGAAGAGACCGGAGTGACTTCGGTCGAGCTTCTGGGCCGCACCGAAAGCGAGATCATCTACGACTTCCCCGCCGAACTGATGGCCCAGCATCTGCGTGAAAAGCGCAAACCGTGGAATGGCCAGCGCCAGATCTGGTTCGCCTACCGCTTCATCGGCGATGAGGCCGAGATCGACCTCAACCAGCACGAAGAGATCGAGTTCGACGACTGGCGCTGGGGCGATCTGTCCGAAGCCTGCGATCTGATCGTCCCGTTCAAGCGTGCAGCCTACGAACAGGTCGTCGCGGCGTTCGCGAAGTTCGTGGGCTGAAACATCCTTCCCACTCCCGGCGGGGGATCGAAGTTCAGCGCTTCATCACCAAGCGCACCAATCCCAGCACCGCCACGATGGCCCATGCGCCCTCCATCAGAGCCGCCGACAGATTAAAGTCCACCGACAGCGACCACAGGATCAGCAGGGCGCCGACGAGGTTCAGCACCAGCGCCGGCCACTGTTTTGGATCCAGCTTCCCTGCGGTCGCCCCTGCATAAGCGATGAGGATCAGCAGCACGCCGAATACACCGGCGATGTCGATGAGGCTCATGAATGGGCTCCAGCGGATTTGAGGGTCAAGATTACGATCTCGGGCGGTGCGCGGAATCGCACCGGGAGGATGGACACGCCAACCCCTCCAGTGACGAACAGCTTGCGTCCGCCCTCGTCATACAGTCCGCAGGCCCAACGCTTCGACATCCGTGACGCATGCACCACACGGCCGAACAGCGGCAGGTTGACCTGCCCGCAGTGCGTGTGGCCGGCGAGCGTGATGGCGACCCGACCGGGGACTTCCGCGAAGGGATCCGGCCAGTGGCTGAGCACGATGACCGGCGCGTCGTCCGTCACCTGAGCGAGGGTGGCCGCAACATCCGGCGGATCACGCGGGGACTCGATATCCGCCAGACCGGCAATCCAGAATGCCCCGCCCGGTCTCTCTATCCGTTCCGCGCGGTTGTCCAGTACGCTCGCTCCGGCGCGTCGCAACGCTCCCGAAATAGCCGCGTCATCATACCATGAGTCATGGTTGCCCAGCACGCCGTGGACACCGAACGGGGCAGTCAGGCTGCGGAACGCCTCGATGCCGCGCAGGATTTCGGACTGTTCGGGGTGTGCTCGCGTGGCCGCTGGTTCGTGGCCGCCTGCATAGTCGCCCAGCAGCATGACGACGTGGGGATGTTGGGCGTTCATCCGTGCAACCAGATGCTCTACCCGGCGGACATCCGTGTGGGGTGCGGCCACATGGGTGTCGGAGATCAAACCGATGCGCAACGGCGGACCGCGCCATTGCGCGCTTTCGACCGTGACGTGGCGAACGGTCAGGGTCGCAGGCTCGACCAGAAAGGCCCAGACCCCGAGAACCCAGGCCGCTGCGGTGATTGCTGTTAAGGCTCCGGCAAAAATAATCCGGCGACTGCGAAGCAGCCGCCGGATCAACAAAGCGCAGACTAAAGGGCTAACGACCGCCCCGATCCAGGCAAGGGTCAGGATCATTCCCGGCCCGGCCACGAGCCGCTAGGTCGCCGAAACTTCGGAAGCCTGTTCGGCGAGGATGGTCAGGCCAGCCGGAGTCACGTCGGCGAAACCGCCGTGGACCTCGAACACGCGACGGGTTGAGCCGTCGAACACCGTGACCACGCCTTCGCGCAGGGCGGTCATGAACGGAGCGTGCTCCGGCAGGACGCCGAAGTCGCCCTCGACGCCCGGCGCGTCGACCTGATCGACGAGGCCGGTGAAGACCTCGCGTTCAGGGGCGACGAGCGAGAACTGAAGCTTTCCAGCCATGATCAAGAGGCTTCCGAAGCCATCTTCTGGGCCTTCTCGACGGCTTCCTCGATGGCGCCGACCATGTAGAAGGCGGCTTCCGGCAGGTGGTCGTATTCGCCGGCGACGATGCCCTTGAACGAGCGGATGGTGTCGGCCAGCGCCACGAACTTGCCGGGGGCGTTGGTGAACTGCTCGGCCACGAAGAAGGGCTGCGACAGGAAGCGGCTGATCTTGCGAGCGCGCGAGACGACCAGCTTGTCCTCTTCGGACAGCTCGTCCATGCCGAGGATGGCGATGATGTCCTTCAGCGCCTTGTACTGCTGCAGGATTTCCTGGACCGAACGGGCGACGCGGTAGTGTTCTTCACCGATGACCAGCGGGTCCATGATCCGCGAGGTCGAGTCGAGCGGGTCGACGGCGGGGAAGATGGCCTGGGCGGCGATGTCGCGGTTCAGCACGGTCGTCGCGTCAAGGTGGGCGAACGAGGCGGCGGGCGCGGGGTCGGTCAGGTCGTCGGCGGGGACGTAGATGGCCTGGATCGAGGTGATCGAGCCCTTCTTGGTCGAGGTGATGCGCTCTTGCAGGTTGCCCATCTCGGTCGCGAGCGTCGGCTGATAGCCCACTGCCGAAGGAATACGACCCAGCAGAGCGGACATTTCCGAACCGGCCTGCGTGAAGCGGAAGATGTTGTCGATGAACAGAAGGACGTCCTTGCCCTCTTCATCGCGGAAGTATTCGGCCTGGGCCAGACCGGTCAGGGCGACGCGGGCGCGGGCTCCGGGAGGCTCGTTCATCTGGCCGTAGACGAGTGCGCATTTCGAGCCTTCGCCGCCACCGGCGACGTTCACGTTGGACTCGATCATCTCGTGATACAGGTCGTTGCCCTCGCGGGTGCGCTCACCCACGCCGGCCAGAACGGAATAACCGCCGTAGGCCTTGGCGATGTTGTTGATCAGCTCCTGCATGGTCACGGTCTTGCCCACGCCGGCGCCGCCGAACAGGCCGGTCTTGCCGCCCTTGGTGTAGGGGCAGATCAGGTCGATGACCTTGATCCCCGTGACGAGGATTTCCGACGAGGTCGACTGCTCTTCGAACGAAGGCGCCTCGCGGTGGATCGGGCGGTACATGGTGGTCAGGATCGGACCACCTTCGTCGATCGGGTCGCCGACGACGTTCATGATGCGACCGAGCGTGCCCGGGCCAACCGGAGCCAGGATCGAGGTGCCCGTGTCGGTCACGGGCTGGCCGCGGGTCAGACCCTCGGTCGTGTCCATGGCGATGGTGCGGACCATGTTCTCACCCAGGTGCTGGGCGACTTCCAGCACCAGACGGAAGGGCTCGCCCGTCTTCTGGTCGGTGTTGGTGGTTTCCAGCGCGTTCAGGATCGCCGGCAGTTCGCCGACGAACTCGACGTCGACGACGGCGCCAATGACCTGAGCGATCTTGCCCACGCCGGTGCCGGCCGTATAGGCGGCGTTACCGGTGGCGGCAACCTCGGCCGGAGCCTTGGGCTTGCGGGGGGCGGCGGGTTTCTTGGCGACGGTGTCGGTCATCGGGTGCGGTCCGTTATCGTATGTGCTGTCAGGATCGGAAGATCAGAGCGCTTCCGCGCCGGCGATGATCTCGATCAGTTCGGTGGTGATTTGAGCCTGACGCTTGCGGTTATAGGTCAGCCTCAAGGCGGTGATGAGTTCGCCCGCATTGCGCGTGGCGTTGTCCATTGCGCCCATCTGGGCGCCGAAGAAGCTGGCCTGATTTTCGAGCAGGGCGGCCAGGATCTGGGTCTTGATGTTGCGCGGCAGCAGGGTCTCGAGGATTTCCTCTTCCGAGGGCTCGTAGTCGTAGACCGCGCCGTTCAGGTTGATCGGCTCGGCGGCGCCGTCGACGACCGCCGGGATCAGCTGTCGGGGCGTCGGCACCTGCGAGATGACCGACTGGAAGCGGCTGAAGATCAGGGTCACGACGTCGGCGTTGCCGGACTCGAACTCGTCGGCGATCAACTCGGCGATGGGCTCGGCGGTGGCCATGCCGATGACCTTGTGCCCGGTGAGCTCGAAGGTGCGGATGATCTTGTCGCCGAACAGACGGGTCAGACCATCGCGGACCTTGCGGCCCACGGCGATGATGCGGACGTCCTTGCCGTTGGCGATCAGCGAGTTGATCCGGTCACGTGCGGCGCGGATGACGTTGGTGTTGAAACCACCCGCCAGACCCTTGTCGCCCGTAGCCACGACTACAAGGTGCTTCTTGTCCGAGCCCGTGCCGGCCAGCAGTTTCGGCGCAGAGTCGCCCGACACGCCCGCCGCCAGATTGGCGATGACGGCGGCCATCTTGCGAGCATAGGGGCGCGCGTTTTCAGCCGACTCCTGGGCGCGCTTGAGCTTGGCCGCGGCGACCATGTTCAGGGCTTTCGTGATCTTCTGCGTCGACTTGACGCTTTCGATCCGATTGCGCATTTCCTTCAGACTGGCCATCGGGCGGTCTCTCGCTCTCTAGGTCAGGCTTACGCGAAGGTCTTGGCGAAGGCGTCGATAGCGGCCTTCAACTCGGCTTCGAGATCCTTGGACAGGGCCTTCTGCGTGCGGATGGCGTCCAGAATGCCTGCGTGGTTCGAGTGCATCCGGGCCAGCAGCTCGGACTCGAAACGACCGATGTCTGAGACGGCGATCGCATCGAGGAAGCCGCGCGTACCGGCGTAGATCGAAACGACCTGCTCTTCGACGGTCAGCGGCGAGTACTGGGGCTGCTTCAGCAGTTCGGTCAGGCGGGCGCCGCGGGCCAGAAGCTTCTGGGTCGAGACGTCGAGGTCCGAACCGAATTTGGCGAACGCGGCCATCTCCCGGTACTGGGCCAGCTCGCCCTTGATCGAACCGGCGACCTGTTTCATCGCCTTGATCTGAGCGGACGAACCCACGCGCGACACCGAGATGCCGACGTTCACGGCCGGGCGGATGCCTTGGTAGAACAGGTCGGACTCGAGGAAGATCTGGCCGTCGGTGATCGAGATCACGTTGGTCGGGATATAGGCCGAGACGTCGTTGGCCTGGGTTTCGATCAGCGGCAGGGCCGTCATCGAGCCGGAACCGTTGTCTTCGTTCAGCTTGGCCGAACGCTCCAGCAGGCGGCTGTGCAGGTAGAAGACGTCGCCGGGATAGGCTTCACGGCCGGGCGGGCGGCGAAGCAGCAGGGACATCTGGCGATAAGCCACGGCTTGCTTGGAGAGATCGTCATAAACGATCAGGGCGTGCATGCCGTTGTCGCGGAAGAACTCGCCCATGGCCGTACCCGAGAACGGGGCCAGGAACTGCAGCGGAGCGGGCTCCGACGCCGTGGCGGCGACGACGATGGTGTATTCCAGAGCGCCGCGCTCTTCGAGAGTCTTGACGATCTGGGCGACGGTCGAGCGCTTCTGACCGATGGCGACGTAGATGCAGTAAAGCTTGTCGCCTTCCGATGTCGCAGCGGCGTTGGTGACCTTCTGGTTCAGGATGGTGTCGATGGCGACGGCGGTCTTGCCGACCTGACGGTCACCGATGATCAGCTCACGCTGGCCACGGCCGACCGGGATCAGGGTGTCGATGGCCTTCAGGCCGGTTTGCATCGGCTCGTGAACCGACTTGCGGGGGATGATGCCCGGAGCCTTGACGTCGACGCGGCGGCGCTCGGTGAACTGGATCGGGCCCTTGCCGTCGATCGGCTCGCCCAGCGGGTTGACGACACGACCCAGCAGGCCCTTGCCGACGGGAACGTCCACGATCTCGCCCAGACGACGGACTTCGTCGCCCTCGGCGATCTGCGCATCGGCGCCGAAGATCACGGCGCCGACGTTGTCGCGCTCGAGGTTCAGGGCCATGCCCTTCACGCCGGCTTTCGGGAACTCGATCATTTCGCCGGCCTGGACATTGTCCAGACCGTGGATGCGGGCGATGCCGTCGCCCACCGACAGCACGCTGCCGACGTCGGACACGTCGGCTTCAACGCCGAAATTGGCGATCTGCGACTTGAGGATGGCCGAAATCTCGGCGGCGCGGATGTCCATGGTCTGGCTCTCTGGCTTTCGTCTTCAGGTGCGAACGGCCCCTGTTAAGGGAGGATGCGTTCGGCAGTCATTCGTTGAATAGGGGTCTCAAGCGCGCCGGAGGGCGAACTTCATCTGGTCGAGTTTGGTCTTCAGCGAGGCGTCGAACAGCTTCGAGCCGACCTTCACCTTCAGACCGCCCAGGATCGACGGATCGATCCGGGTGGTGATTTCGGGCGCCTTGCCCAAGGCTTGGCGCAGGGCGTTGCGGATGTGCGTCAGTTGGACGACCGTCAGTTCCTGGGTCGAGACGACCTCGGCGGCGACGACGCCCGCGTGCTTGGCGTACAGGGCTTCGAAGCCGGTAGTGACGGCGGCCAGATCACGGGCGCGGCCGTTCTGGGCCAGCAGGCCGAGGAAATTCCGGGTTGTGGTCTCGAACTTCGCCTTGGCCGCGATGGCGACAAGACCCTTGGCCTGATCGTCGGCGCTGATAATGGCCGAGGTGGCGAGGCGGCGCAGGTCTGCGCTTTCCAGCCAAGCGGCCTTCAAGGACTTCAGATCGGCGCGCACGGCGTCGAGTTTTCCTGTCTCGAGAGCGAGGTCGAACAGCGCCCGTGCATAGCGCTCGCCGACTTCTGTCGTCCTGAAATCGTCTGCCAAGGGTCGAATCCGTCCGGTCAAGCTTTTGTGGTCGCGCCCGGCCGTGGAGTCCACGCCGGTCAAGGGCCTGTAATGCTTAGGAAAGCACACAAGGAGCCGTTTCGTATGAAACGCCCCTAGGAAGCCGGGCGCCTGATAGCATGGGGTTTTCCTGCTCGCAACAAGTCGTGATCGACGCAGGAACCTGATCGGAGCCGGAACGCTTGCGAGCCTGCGACCTTCCGCCTCAGCCCGGGAGAGCCTCACACTCCGAAAGACATCATGGCTTCATCGACCAACAAGAAAGTCATATTCGCTGCGCTCGCCGGAAATCTGGCCATCGCCGCGACCAAGCTGATCGCTGCAGTGTTCACCGGCTCGGCGGCGATGATGTCCGAGGCGATCCATTCGGCGGTGGATACGGGGAACCAGGTCATTCTTCTCATTGGGCTGAAACGCGCCGCGCGTCCGCCCACCGAGAACCATCCGTTCGGCCACGGGCTGCAGCTCTATTTCTACACCTTCGTCGTGGCGGTGCTGATCTTCGGCATCGGCGCGGTCATCTCCATCACTCATGGCATCGAGCGCATCCAGAACCCTGAGCCGATAGAGAACCCGTGGGTCAATTATCTGATCCTCGGCCTGTCCATGGTGTTCGAAGGGGCATCGTGGACGATCGCGTTCAGGGCTTTCAACAAGGAGCGCGGCGGGCGGCCCTTCCTTGGCATGGTCCACACCTCCAAGGACCCCACTGTCTTCACCGTACTGTTCGAGGACACGGCCGCGTTGGCCGGTCTGGTAGTGGCGCTGGTGGGGGTCGTATGCAGCCAGGTGTTCGACATGCCGGTGCTGGACGGGGTCGCCTCGGTGGCCATCGGACTGATCCTGGCGGTCACCGCATTCTTTCTGGCCTCCGAGAGCCAGAGCCTTCTGACCGGTGAAGCCGCAGATCCCGCTACGCGCGAGGGGATAAAGGCGATCGCTACGGCCGAGCCCGGCGTGGAGGGGCTGAACGACGCCCGCACCATGCATTTCGGCCCCAACGAGATCATGGTC
>DASVTM010000086.1:0-10771 GCA_036387575.1 Brevundimonas sp. | reverse complement strand
TTGTGCATCCAGCCCGTAGTCCACATCTGGCGCATGCCGGCGTCTACGATCGGATAGCCCGTTTGGCCGCGGGTCCACGCCGCAAAGCCGGCGTCGTCGTTCAACCACGGGAACTGGTCGTACTCGGGCCGGAACGACCGGTCGGTGATCTGCGGGAAAGCGTGGAGCAGGTGCGCCGAGAACTCGCGCCATGCGATTTCGGCCACGAACTTGTCCGCCTCGGCCTGTGGTACGCGACCCTCTGCGGCGGCCTGCTGCACGGCCTCGAGGACCCGCCACGGGTGGACCTCGCCCCAGTGCAGGTGAGGGGACAACCGGCTTCCCCCAACCTCTGCCGGGTGGTCGCGCCCCCTCGAATAGGACTTCAACGCCGAACCGGTGAACAGCGTCAACGCCCCAACGGCGGCGGCCTCGCCCGGCGTCCAGTCAAAGCCGTGGGACCAATCGGGGTTGGTCGGGTGCAGCCCCCAGTCATCGATGTTGTCGCTGGCCAACCCCGAGATCGTCTCCAGTGCGCGCGGCCCTGCCGTGGGTGGAGGCGGCTCGGCCCTCGCCAGCAGCGCGTTCTTGAACGGCGTGAAAACCTTGTACGGCCCGCCGGTCCCGTTCAGAACCGATCCCGGCTTTGTCATCAGCGAGCCGTTGAAACCCCGGCATTCGACGCCGTCGTCCTGCAGCGCATGGGCGATATCGGCGTCGCGGACCCAGGCGTCGGGCTCGAACAGTCGGTTCATCAACACGACGTCGGCGCCGGTCTCGTCGATCAGGCGACGCAGTTCAGCTTCAGAATCGCCCCGCCTCAGGATCAGCGGCGCGCCTGTTGCCTTCAGGCTGTCACCCAAGGCCCGCAGCGACTTGTCGAGCCACCACAGCGACGCCGCGCCGAGCGCTCGACCATGCCCGGCGCCATCCAGGATATAGAGTGGGATCACCGGCCGACCCGTCTCAACCGCATGAGACAGGGCTGGATTGTCCGCCAGCCGCAGATCGCGACGGAACCACAGGACGACGGGTTTTTCGGTGGGCAAGCGTGCGTCTCCGGAATTGGTCTGCGAGTGCGATGGTCGTCGTCGCGCAGCCTGTCCGACAGAAGCCTCGGCGACTGCGAAGGTTTCCCCACTCGCGAAACCGCCGATGGCGAAAGCGGGCTGAATCCGGTAGTTCGACGGCATGGCTGAAAACTCTTCTGATCGGACGCTCGATCTCGGCGCCCTGCAGATCCTGCTGGACCGCGTCGCGGGTCTGAAGATCGCCTGCGTCGGCGACCTGATGCTGGACCGCTACGTCTATGGCGAGGTCACCCGCGTCTCGCCCGAGGCTCCGATCCCCGTGCTCAAGACCAAGCGCACCGTGTCGATGCCCGGCGGCGTCGGCAATGTCGCCCGCAACGTCGCGGCTCTAGGTGGAGAGGCCCATCTGGGCGCCGTCGCCGGACCCGATGCAGCGGGCGATGAGTTGGTCGCCCTGATCGCTGCCGACGACCGCGTCTCTGATTTCGTCGACCGTCCGGCGGGCGCGAGCACCATCGTCAAGACCCGCTTCGTCTCGGCCGGCCAGCAGCTTTTGCGCTTGGACGAAGAGGAACTCGCCGTCGGCGTGTTCGACCGCGAGGACGTGTTTTCAGACACTTCCGCCATCCTTCTGTCGGACTACGACAAGGGCGTCGTCACCGAACGCCTGATCCGCTCGGCGCTCTGGGCCGGTCAGAATGCTGGCGTTCCCGTCATCGTCGATCCCAAAGGGCGTGACTTCGCCCGATACGGCGCGGTCGATGTCATCAAGCCCAACGCCTCCGAACTGGCGGGCGCCACCGGCCTGCCGGTCGGCACGGACGCCGAGGTCGAGGCCGCCCTCGCGCACCTGTTGTCCATCACCACGGCCAAGGCCATCGTCGTCACCCGTGCGGGTAAAGGCATGTCGCTCGTACGCCGTGATGGCCCCATCCAGCATTTCCCCGGTCGCGCACGCGAGGTGTTCGACGTCTCCGGCGCAGGCGATACCGGCCTTGCGGCTCTCGGTCTGGCGCTCGGCGCGGGCGCGACGCTGGAGCAGGCCGTCGAGCTGGCCATCCTCGCCTCGGGCGTAGTGGTTGGAAAGAGCGGCACCGCCGTCGTCACGCCCGCCGAACTGATCGAGGCCGAGATGAGCCAGCATGCCTCGCTGGCCTACGCCAAGGTCACGCCCGTCGATGAACTCGCGGCTCAGGTCGAGGCCTGGCGCCGTCAGGGACTGAGGGTCGGTTTCACCAATGGCTGCTTCGACATCCTGCACCGCGGCCACGTCGCCTATCTGGCGCAGGCGCGCAGTTGGTGCGACCGGCTGGTGGTCGCCCTGAACACCGACGCCTCGGTCAGACGGTTGAAAGGCGAGGGCCGACCGGTCAACGATCTCGACAGCCGCGCCGTCGTCATCGGCGGCCTCGCCAGCGTGGACCGGGTCACCGCCTTCGATGACCCGACCCCCATCGCCCTGATCGAACGCCTGCGTCCCGATGTTCTGATCAAGGGCGCTGACTATACGCGCGAAGGCGTGGTCGGCGGCGATCTGGTCGAGAGCTGGGGCGGGGAGGTCCGGCTGGCCGCGTTCCAGGACGGCTACTCGACAACGAAAACCATTGAGAAGCTCTCGGGAGATGCGGCATGAGCCGGAAGGTCGTCGTGGTCACCGGCGGGGCGGGCTTCATCGGCTCCAACATCGTCGCGCGGCTGACGGCTGAGGATCGCTATGATGTGGTCGTTTGCGATCGGCTTGAGACCGCCGAACTGGCCAAGTGGAAGAACCTCGCCAAACACCCGATCGCCGACTTTTGGCAACCGGAAGAGCTGTTCGAAATGCTTGAACGCCAGGCCGAGGAGATCGAGGCGGTCGTCCACATGGGCGCGATTTCGGCGACGACCGAGCCCGACGCCGACCTGATCCTGCGCACCAACTTCACCCTGTCCCGCGATCTGTGGGACTGGTGTTCGATCCGCGACGCCCGCTTCATCTACGCCTCTTCGGCGGCCACCTACGGCGATGGCGATCAGGGCTTCGAGGATGACGACAGTCTTCCGGCCCTGGCATCGCTTCGCCCGCTAAACGCCTACGGCTATTCGAAAATGTTGTTCGACCAGTACGCCGTGCGTCAGTCGGATCGCGGTCAGTCTCCGAGCCAGTGGGCCGGGCTGAAGTTCTTCAACGTCTACGGTCCCAACGAGGGTCACAAGGGGTCGATGAAGTCGGTCGTGGCCCAGATCTGGCCCCAGGTCGCGGCAGGCGAGCCCGTCATCCTGTTCCGCTCGCACAACCCGGACTACGCCGACGGCGGCCAGATGCGCGACTTCGTCTATGTCGACGACGTGGTCGATATCGTCGTGTGGCTGCTGGACAACCCGCACGCCTTTGGCGTCTTCAATGCCGGTTCGGGTCAGGCGCGGTCCTTCCTCGACCTCGCCAATGCCACCTTCGCAGCGGCGGGCAAGACGCCTGAGATCGCCTACGTCGACACCCCGGTCTCGATCCGCGACCGCTACCAGTATTTCACCGAGGCGAAGATGGATCGCATCCGCGCCGCCGGATACGCGGGCCAGTCGACGCCGCTCGAAGAGGGCGTGCGTCGCTACGTCCAGTCGTATCTCTCCCAACCGGATCAATATCGGTGACCCGTGCGCGGCTGACCTTTCGCCAGTGGGTCGGCTGGTTCGGCTTTGCGTTCGTCTTGCTGATCGTCGCGGCGACGGCCTTCTGGCGCGGCGATATTCTCAGGGCCGGTCTCGACCCGCAGGTCCCGTTCCAGACCTATGAACCGCCGCCCGCGCCCGATTACGCCAAGCCGTCCAGCTGGGCGCTTCTCGACGCACGAACACCTTCCGCAGGTGACGCGCAGATATTCTTCGTCCATTCCACCACCTTCGATGGCGGTCCCGACTGGAATGGTCCCATCGACGACGCCGAGGCCGACGCCTATCTGCGCCGCGTGGTCATCCCCAACTACGCCGGACCGTTCGAGCAGGCGGGGGCCATCAGCATTCCGCGCTACCGGCAGGCCAGTCTCTACACCCGGCTGACCTTGCGGATGGACGCCCGCGACGCCCGAGCCTTCGCCTATGACGATATCCTGACCGCTTTCGACATCTGGCTTGAGCGCCATCCGTCGGGGCCGATCGTGCTTTCCGGCGTCGAGCAGGGCGCCGATCTGCTGGACCGGTTGGTGCGCGAGCGGATCGCCTCCGACCCCGCCGTCCGACGCAGACTGGTGGCCGCCTATCTGGTCGACACCATCATCGCGGCGGACAACCTCAGCCCCGATGTTCCCGCCTGTGCTTCCCGACAGCAAACGGGCTGTGTCGTTGCCTGGTCGCAGGTCGGTGAGGGTGACGACGGGGCGGCGGAGCGGCGGTTGCGGCGAGCCCTCGTCTGGAACGCCCGTGGCCGGCTGGTCGAACTCGCTGGCCGTCAACCGCTGTGCGTCAATCCAGTCAGCGGCATGACCGGAACTGAGGCCGTCCCCGCCCGTCGTCATCTGGGCGCCGCCAACGCCACCGGGCTCGAATGGGGCGTCCGCCCGGCCTTCCTTGACCGTCTCATCGCCACCCAGTGCCGTGGCGGGCTCCTGCGCCACACTATGCCGGACACGGAGTCCTTCCGCGAAGTCGGCGACTGGGCCGATCGACGAAAAGCGCGTCAATACAACCTGTTCTACGCCGATACTCAGGCCGACGTTCAGGATCGTCTGACCGCCTGGAAGGCCGCCAACCCGGCAGGCTAGGGTTAGTCCAGCCCCGACCGATCGTTGCGCCAGTCGAACAGCGCCTCCAGCGTCCGCACCGCCTGGCCCCTCTCGCTAAGCAGATCTGGATCGCGCCCGAGCACCAGCCGCGCGTCGTCGGCGGCCGCCAGCATCAGGCTGCGATGCCGCACGGGATCGGCGAACCGGTAGGCGGGAAAACCGCTCTGCTTGAGCCCCAGCGGATCGCCGCCCCCGCGCAGGCGGAAGTCCTCCTCGGCGATCTCGAATCCGTCCTCGGTACGACGCAGGGTCTCCAGCCGTTCCTTGGCGGTGTCGCCCAAGCCGTTCTCGCCACTACCGTAGAGCAAGATACAGGCGCTGGCCTTGGCGCCACGCCCAACCCGTCCGCGCAACTGGTGCAGCTGCGCCAATCCAAACCGGTCGGCATGTTCGATGACCATGATCGAGGCGTTGGGCACATCGACCCCCACCTCGACCACCGTCGTCGCAACCAGCAGCGGGATACGTCCGTCGGCGAAGCCGGCCATCACCGCCTCGCGCTGCGCGCCCGGCATCTGGCCGTGCGCCAGACCCACCTCGATCTGCAGGATGCGTTTCAGGTCCTCGGCGCGCGCCTCGGCCGCCGCCAGATCGCTGGCCTCGCTCTCGGCCACCAGAGGACAAATCCAGTAGGCCTGGGCCCCGCCCTCGATCGCCGCCTTCAGCCGCTTGGCCACCTCGCCGATGCGTGCGGTCGGCAGGACGGCGGTAGCGATCGGCGTGCGCCCGGGCGGCTTCTCCATCAGCCGGCTGACCTCCAACTCGCCGTATTGCGTCAGCTCCAGCGTGCGCGGGATCGGCGTTGCGGACATGGTCAGCAGATGCACCCCGCCCACGCGCGGATCACCCTTGGCCTGCAGCCGCTGGCGCTCGTTGACGCCGAACCGGTGCTGTTCGTCGATCACGGCCAACCCCAGACGGTCAAAGCGCACGGCGTCCTGAAACAGGGCATGGGTGCCGATGGCGACCTGGGCTCGACCGGTCGCGAGTGCGTCGAGCCGTTCGCGTCGTTCGACCGTCGTGTCGCGCCCGGTCAGCAGGACCGACGTCACGCCCGCGCTCTCCAGCATCGGCGACAGCCTCTGCCAGTGCTGGCGGACGAGGATCTCTGTGGGGGCCATCAGAGCCGCCTGAAAGCCGCTTGACGCCGCGTCGGCCATGGCCAGCGCCGCGACCGCCGTCTTGCCCGAGCCCACGTCGCCCTGCAGCAACCGGCCCATCTGTTCGCCTGACGCCAGATCAACGCGGATTTCCGCCAGCGCCTGCGCCTGCGCGCCCGTCAAGGCGAAGGGCAGGGCGGTCAGCAGCGCCGCCGAAGCCTCACCCGGCGCGATCTTCGGCGCGGGCGTGATCTGGCGCGCCCGACGCCGGCGGGCCAGCGCCAATTGGTGTGCGAACAACTCGTCATAGGCCAGCCGCTGCCGCACCGGCGCGTCCGGCCCGAGATCGAACTCGGTCTGCGGTGAATGCAGCGCCTCCAGCGCCGGTCGCCACCCGGGCCAGCGCCTCGCCGCCATCCACGCCGCGTCCTGCCACTCCGGCAGTTCGGGAGCCGTAGCCAGCGCGCCCTGCGCGAGCTTCCGAACCACGCGCGAGGTCAGCCCAGCGGTGGCGGGATAGACGGGCTCGACCGTCGGAATCTCCTCGGCCTTGTCCAGCGCCACGATCCAGTCCGGATGCAGGATCTGCACCTCGCCGTTGAACCGCTCGACCTTGCCTGACACCAGCCGCCGTTCGCCCCGTGGAAGCTGCCGGTCGATGTGCTGCGGCGAGCCGCCGAACCAGACCATGTGGATATAGCCGGTGTCGTCGGAGGCGCGGACCTTGAGCGGCGCGCCGGGCTTACCCGGAACGATCAGCCGGTCGATGACCACGTCGAACACCCCGACCTCGCCATCCACCGCCTCAGCGGCGGTCGTCCGGCGGCGCACGATCAGGCCGTTGGGACTCAGGAACAGCACGTCGCGCACCAGCGGCCCGGCCAGTTTCTGGACCAGAGGCGCGACCTTGGCCCCCACGCCCTTCAGGCTGGTGACCTCTGCAAACAGGGGAAAGAGAATCTGGGGCCGCATTCGTCGCAGCATAGCGGGGCAGTACCCGGGCGCGCCATGCGATTGGCGGCAGCGCGGGTTCTCTGCGCTGATTTACTGGCAAACCGCCCGGCGACGGACTATCTGCGACCTCACATTTCACTGAACCGACCGGGCAAGGATCCTTGTGACCGATACGAACGCGCGTCTGAAAGAACGACTGGACCGGATCCGCTTCCGCGCTTGGCGGCGCGGTTTTCGCGAGGCCGACATGGTGCTGGGCCCGTTCGCCGATCGTGTCGGGCCCGAACTGACCGACGCCGAGCTGACCGAGTTCGAAAGCCTGTTGGCTGAGGACAACGATCACGTCCTCTACAGCTGGATCATCGAGACGGCGCCGACGCCGCCCGAGCACGACACGCTGCTGCTGGGCAAGCTGCGCGCTTTCGTTAAAGCCCACGTCGCCCATGCCGTGCAGCAGGGGATCGGCTGAGTGAGCGTTAAATTGAGCCGCACCGACATCGAACTGGGCGGCGCGCCCGAGGGTCTCGACGCCCTGACCGTCGCCGAGCGGCTGACCGCTGCAGGCGGCGTCGGCGTGTTCGTGGCGCGCGATTACCAGCGCGCCGGCAATTTCGCTCAAGCGTTCCGTTTCTTCGCCAAGGACATCGATGTCCTCGAGTTCCCGGCCTGGGACTGCCTGCCCTACGACCGGTTGAGCCCGACCTCGTCGGTCTCCGCTGAGCGGATGGCGACACTGACCGAACTGGCCGGTCGCCCCGCGCGCGCTGCCAGACCCCTGCTGGTCGTGACGACCATCGCCGCGGCCATGCAGCGCACGCCCCCGCAGGAGGTCACGGTCTCGGCCGGCTTTGACGCCGCCGTCGGCCGCGATCTCGACCAGCCTGCGCTCGAGAAATACTTTGTCACCAACGGCTATATGCGCGCCTCGACCGTCAACGAGCGCGGCGAATACGCGGTGCGCGGCGGGGTTATCGACGTCTTTCCGCCGGGCTTCGAGGAGCCTGTGCGCCTCGACATGTTCGGCTCCGAGCTGGAATCGATCCGCACCTTCGATCCGGCGACCCAACGCTCGACCGGCCAGAAGAAGAAGATCTCCCTGTCCCCGGTGTCCGAGGCCCTGCTGGACCCCGAGACCATATCGCGCTTCCGCACCGGCTATCTCGGCCTGTTCGGCGCGGGCGGGGACGATCCCCTCTATGTCGCCGTGTCCGAGGGTGCACGCCGTCAGGGCATGGAGCACTGGCTGCCGCTGCTCTATCCGCAGCTTGAGACCCTGTTCGACTATCTGCCCGACGACGCGGCGGTGTTCCTCGACAATCAGGCCGATGCCGCCCGGCACGAGCGCTGGGCTCTGGCTTCCGACGCCTACGAGGCCCGTCGCGAGGCCTCGCTGACCAAGGGCGGCGCGGCCAATCGCGCCCTCCCGCCCGACCGCCTCTATATCCCCGATCAGGACTGGAACAGCGCACTCGCAGGGCGCGCGGTTCGTCGCCTGACGCCGTTCGACACCACAGGCGAAGACGCCGGCGGTCGACTGGGCAAGACCTTCGCCGCCGAGCGTGCGCAGGACAGCGTCAATCTGTTCGAGGCCGTCGCCAAACACGCCGAGGCGCTGAAAGGCGAGGGCAAGCGTGTCCTGTTCGCCTCGTGGTCCGAGGGTTCGTCCGAGCGTCTGTCGATCATGCTGGCCGACCACGGGCTGGATCACGTCGTCGCCGTGCGCGACTGGGCCGATGTCCAATCGGCGCCAAAGGACCTGTATCTGCGTGCGGTCCTGCCGGTCGAGCATGGCTTCACCACCGACAACCTTGCGGTCATCTCCGAGACCGACATGCTCGGCGACCGGCTGGCCCGGCCCAAGCGCAAGCGTCGCGCCTCCAACTTCCTCGCCGAGGCCTCCGCCCTGACGACTGGCGATCTCGTCGTCCACCTCGACCACGGCATCGGCCGCTACGAGGGGCTGAAGACGCTGGAGATCCAGGAAGCTCCGCACGACTGCCTCGAACTTCTGTATGCCGGTGAGAGCAAGCTCTACCTTCCGGTTGAGAACATTGACCTTCTGACCCGCTACGGCACGGACTCCGAAGACGTTCAACTCGATCGTCTGGGCGGCGCCGCCTGGCAGGGGCGTAAGGCCAAGGCCAAGTCCCGACTGCGCGAAATGGCCGAGGGTCTCATCGCCCTCGCCGCAAAGCGTTCGCTGCGCGTGTCCGACGCAATCACTCCGCCGCACGGCCTGTTCGACGAGTTCTGCGCCCGCTTCCCCTATGAGGAGACGGACGATCAGCTCAACGCCATCGGCGATGTGCTTGAGGACCTCGGCAAGGGCACGCCGATGGACCGGCTGATCTGCGGCGATGTCGGCTTCGGCAAGACCGAGGTCGCCCTGCGCGCCGCCTTCGTCGTGGCCATGACTGGCCAGCAGGTCGCCGTCGTCTGCCCGACAACCTTGTTGGCCCGCCAGCATTTCAAGACCTTCTCCGAACGCTTCGCCGGCTGGCCGATCACGGTCCGCCACCTGTCGCGCATGGTCACCGCCAAGGACGCCGCCGAAAGCCGCGCAGGCCTCAAGGACGGCAAGTTCGAGATCGTGGTCGGCACCCACGCCGTCCTCTCGGAACAGGTTGGGTTCAAGGATTTGGGCCTTGTTATTGTTGATGAAGAGCAGCATTTCGGGGTCAAGCACAAGGAGAAGCTCAAGAGCCTCCGTGCCGACGTCCACCTTCTGACCCTGACCGCGACACCGATCCCGCGCACCCTGCAGATGGCTCTGTCGGGCATCCGGGAGATGTCGATCATCGCCACCCCGCCCGTCGATCGTCTGGCCGTGCGGACCTATGTGACGCCGTGGGACCGGGTGCTGATCCGCGAGGCCTTGCTGCGCGAGAAGTATCGTGGCGGTCAGGCCTTCTACGTCTGCCCACGTCTGTCAGACCTGCCCGAGGTCGAGCATTTCCTTCGCGAACAGGTCCCCGAGATCAAGTTCGTTGTCGGTCACGGCCAGATGTCTCCGACCCAGCTCGAAGACGTCATGAGCGCCTTCTATGACGGCGAGTACGACTTGCTGGTCTCGACCACGATCGTCGAGAGCGGCATCGACATCCCGACCGCCAACACCCTGATTGTCCACCGCGCAGACATGTTCGGCCTGGCGCAGTTGCACCAGATCCGGGGCCGTATCGGCCGTTCCAAGGCCCGCGCCTTCGCCTATCTGACCACCGATCCCAAGCGTCCGCTGACCTTGTCGGCAGAGCGTAGGCTGCAGGTGCTACAATCGCTGGATAACCTCGGCGCAGGCTTTCAGCTCGCCAGCCACGACCTCGACCAGCGCGGCGGCGGCAACCTGCTGGGCGACGAACAGACGGGTCACATGCGCGAGGTCGGCGTCGAACTTTATCAGCAGATGCTCGAAGACGCCGTAGCCTCCCTGCGCGACGCAGGCGAGGGGGACACCGTCGATCGCGGCTGGTCTCCCGCCATCAACGTCGGTGCAGCGGTCCTGATTCCAGAGGCTTACGTCCCGGACCTGAACGTCCGTCTCAGCCTCTACCGCCGTCTGTCCGACGCCGAGAAGACCGAAGAACGCGAAGCCCTGGCCGCCGAACTCATCGACCGGTTCGGCCCGCTGCCGGATGAGGCGAAGCAGTTGCTGCGCATCGTCGGCATCAAGGCCAACTGCAAGACCGCCTGTATCGAACGCATCGATATCGGACCGAAGGGCTGTGTCCTTACCCTGCGCAACAACACCTTCCCGAACCCGATGGGTCTGGTCGGCCTGATCCAGAAGAACCACGCCTTCTGGAAGATCCGTCCCGATCAGAAGATCGTCGTCAAGGGCGACTGGCCCACCCCCGCCGAACGCCTCAAGGTCGCCGAACGCATCACCACCGATCTGGCGAGGGTGGCGGGGGCGTAGAAAGCCATTACTGCTTGAAAAGCCCCTTCGCCC
>DASVTM010000085.1:0-5437 GCA_036387575.1 Brevundimonas sp. | reverse complement strand
CGAATAGATGTAGTTCGCACCGCCGTGACGGGCCTTGGCCATCACCGACAGATCCGGCGGAGCAGCCCCACCGTTTGCGGCGGCCGCGGCTGTCTTGTTCGGATAGGGCGACGGGAAGGTGTCGGCCGCGATGCCGGGACGCTGGATCGCCTCGCCGGTCTCATTGTCGATATCCGCGACCTGCACCTCGGCGGCCAGCGCCTTGACGAAACGGTTCTCGGCCGGGTTGGCGGCGTGCTCGTCGTAGAACGGCCCGCCCTTCTGGCCGAGGGTCCGGAAATGCATCAGGTCCATCGAGTGGCAGGATGCGCAGACCTCCCGATAGACCTTGTAGCCGCGCTGCAGCTGGCCCTGATCGAAGGTGCCGAACGGACCTTCGAAGGTGAAGCCGCCGTCACGCAGATGGTGACCGCCTTCAGCCGAGGCCGGGGCCGCCATCACCGCGAGGCCGGCGACGGCCGTGATGGCTGCGAGGGTATTGCGAAGGGCCAAAGTCTTGCTCTTGAAAAACGTCATCGCGCTCAGCCCTTCTTTTCGGCTTGGGCGGGGACCGCGCCGGACATCGCATGCGAGCCCGTCAGGACCGGCTCCGAGATCGAGGCGGGAATCGGCAACGGCGTCTCCTTCAGGCCTACCAGCGGCAGGATGATGAAGAAGAAGGCGAAGTAGTAGGCGGTGAACAGACGCGTCAGCCACAGGTAGGAGTTCAGGTCGCCGTCGATGAAGACGAAGGTGCTCAGGCCCGGAATGACGTGAGCGTCCGGGAGCTGACCACCGCACCAGCCGAGGCCGATGCCGACGAAAACGAAGATGAGGAAGAAGGTCCGCATCGTCGGGCGGTAGCGCATCGAGCGCACCTTGGACGTATCCAGCCAAGGCAGGATGAACAGGACGCCGATCGAGCCGAACATGGCGACGACGCCGCCAAACTTGTCAGGAACTGCGCGAAGGATCGCGTAGAACGGCAGCATGTACCATTCGGGCACGATGTGCGCCGGAGTCTGCAGCGGGTTCGCCTGGATGTAGTTGTCGGCGTGGCCGAGGCTGTCCGGCATGAAGAACACGAACACCGAGAACAGGATCAGGAACAGCAGCAGGGCGAAGCCATCCTTGACCGTGTAATACGGGTGGAAGGGGACCATGTCCTTCTTCTCGCGATCCTTGGGGATCAGGATGCCGACCGGGTTGTTCTGGCCCGACGTGTGCAGCGCCCAGAGGTGCAGCACGACCACGCCGAAAATCACGAACGGCAGCAGGTAGTGCAGCGAGAAGAAGCGGTTGAGCGTCGCGTTGTCGATGCCGGGTCCGCCACGCAGCCAGATCAGGATCGGCTCACCGATCAGCGGGATGGCCCCGATCAGATTGGTGATGACCTCTGCGCCCCAGTAGGACATCTGGCCCCACGGCAGGACGTAGCCGAGGAATGCGGTGGCGATCATCAGGAAGAAGATCACACAGCCGAGGATCCAGATCATCTCGCGCGGAGCTTTATACGAGCCGTAGTACAGGCCGCGCAGCATGTGGATGTATACGGCGATGAAGAACATCGAGGCGCCGTTGGCGTGGATGAATCGGATCAACCAGCCGCCGTTGACGTCGCGCATGATGCGCTCGACCGAGGCGAACGCCATCGCGGTGTTGGGGGTGTAGTGCATCGCCAGGACGATGCCGGTGATGATCTGGATGACCAGACAGACCGCCAGAATGCCGCCGAACGTGTACCAGTAGTTCAGGTTCTTCGGCGTCGGCAGCGACAGGTAGTCAGCGCCGAAACGGATGATGGGCAGACGGGTATCGAGCCACTTCTCGACGCCGGTCTGGGGAACGTATGTGGATTCGTGATCGCTCATGGTCTGGTCTGGCCTCAACCGATCTTGATGCGCGTGTCTGACAGGTAGGCGTATTCCGGAACCACGAGGTTCGTCGGAGCAGGACCCTTACGGATGCGGCCCGAGGTGTCGTAGACCGAACCGTGGCAAGGGCAGAACCAGCCGCCGAACTCGCCCGAGCCGAACGTCGGGATGCAGCCCAGATGGGTGCAGGAGCCGATGACGACCAGATATTGCGAATGGCCCGGCTTGACCCGGGCGGCGTCCGTTTCCGGATCCTTGAGGTCACCGGGAGAAGCCGCATTGGCTTCCTGGATTTCCTTGGCGGTCCGATAGCGCACGAACACGGGCTTGCCCTGCCAGGTAATGACGACCTGCTGGCCTTCCTGAACCTTGGACACATCGAACTCGATGGTCGACAGGGCCAAGGTGTCGGCGGCGGGGTTCATCTGATTGATCAGAGGCCAGGCCACCATCGCACCCGCACCGACGGCCATGGCCCCGGCCGCGATGTGAATGAAGTCACGGCGGGTGGCGTCCGTTTCGACACCATCTGTAACGACCGGTTCGGCCACGTCTCACCTCTTATTGGCCGGCGCCTCTGACCCCCGGGAGCGGGGCCGTCGCGTCGGCGATATGTCGAGTGCAAGGCCGTGCAGGCTGACCCGGTCTCATCTCGCGGCATGCGCCACAAGTTGCTGTTGCTTCTTGCGAAACAGTCGCAAATCAGACCGCGACAAGCCCCCAGGCCACGCGTATGACGGCCTTAGAATGCGTCTCGCCCTTTTTCAACCAGACATCCCGCAGAATGTCGGAGCCTGTATCCGGCTCGGCGCCTGTTTCGGCGTGGAACTGCACGTCATCGAGCCCGTCGGCTTCCAGTTCGACGACCGGGCCATGAAGCGCGCTGCGCTAGACTATGGACCTCTGGGTCATATGAGACGGCATTCGGACTGGGACGCCTTTCAGGAAAATCGCGGTCCCGGCAGGCTGGTTTTGTTCACGACCAAGGGCGCGACCAGCCTTTCGGAGTTCAGCTTCGAGGCCGACGATATGCTGCTGTTCGGTCGCGAGACCGTCGGTGTTCCAGATCATGTCCATGCCGCCGCCAATGCGCGGGTGTTCATTCCGATTCGGCCCGAGGCCCGCTCTCTGAACCTGGCGGTCAGCGCCGGGATTGGCCTGTGGGAAGGTCTGCGGCAGACACGTTGAAGAACGACGCTCGCCCGGCCGGGTTTGATCTGTCAGGGTGCCCACAGCGTCTGCAGGGATGGAAGCACGGCAATGGGTCTACTGGATTTTTTGACGGGCGGGTCGAAGCCCGCGACCGACCGCAACCGGGCGACGACGCCGACGCTTCGCGAGGCTCTGCTGGCCATTAACCGTGACACCTCGCCGTTCCAGATCCGCGATGGTGACCCCGAGGGGGTGGATCTCGTCGCCGAGTGGAAGATCGTCGACGCCGCCTGGTACGAAATCTTCGCCAAGGCCGGCACCAAGCGCGTGTTCAAGGTGCTGATGAAGTTCGACGAGGACAGCGGCCAGGTCCGCTCGATCGATCGCGAGTTCGACGTCGAATGGCGGGCGGGCGTGCCTGAACTGTCGGCCACAGTGCAGGCTTTTCGCGGCCAGAAGTGGGAGACCAGTTTCGAGGCCGTCTACGCCTTCGACGAAAAGGACCTGCACTGGGGCAAGGTCTATCAGTACCGGTTCCAGACCGACGAGATGAAGAAACCGCTGAAAGCGGCGGCCGAGGCCGCAGGCTGGGGTTGGCGCGGCGTCGCGTTCGGCAAACTCTAGAGCACGTTTGTCGCCAGCGACGGACGCTCGTTCGACTTCTTGGCCGCCACTGCCTCAACGGCTCGCATAACCCGCAGCATGTTCTCGCCAGAAATCTTCCGGATGTCAGCTTCAGTCCAACCGGACTGCATCAGCGCGGCAAGGATGATGGGATAGGCGTCTACACCGGTGATGCCATTGGGCAGGGTCGGTACGCCGTCGAAGTCTCCGCCGAGACCGACGTGATCTATGCCAGCGACCTCCCGGACATGATGAATATGGGCGACGACATCAGCGATCGTGGCATGAGGTCTGGGGTGGGCGGTGGCCCAGGCCACCAGTGCCGGGTCCGGCGTCGCGGCCGCGGGGTCAGCACCCAGCCTTTTAGCCTCAGCTTCCAGGTCTCGGTTCCACTGAGGCAGCGCAACGCTGACGAAGCCCGGAACGAAGGTCACCATGACGATGCCGCCGTTTTCGGGCAGAAGACGCAGGACGTTGTCGGGAACGTTGCGATTGTGGTCCGTCACGGCTCGAGCAGATGAGTGCGAAAAGATCACCGGGGCTTCCGACACTCGGACGGCGTCCAGCATCGTCTCCTCGGACACGTGGGACAGGTCGACCATCATGCCGATGCGGTTCATCTCGTGGACCACCGCCTCGCCGAAAGGATTGAGGCCGCCCCATTTCGGCGCATCGGTGGCGCTGTCGGCCCACGTGGTCGTCTTTGAATGCGTCAGAGTCATATAGCGGGCGCCGGCGACATAGAACTCGCGCAGCAGGCCCAGAGAATCGTCGATCGAATAGCCGCCTTCCATGCCGATCAGGCTGGCGATCTTTCCGGAGCGATGAATGCGCTCGATGTCGTCGGCGGTGGTGGCTAGTTCGAACACATCCGGATGGGCGGCGACGATGCGGCGGACGGTGTCGATCTGCTCGAAGGTTTCATTGGCCGCTTCGACAGGCGCGATGTCAGCCGGCACATAGACCGACCAGAGTTGCGCGCCGACTCCGCCCGCCCGTAGCCGGGGAATATCCGTATGCAAGCCTGTCGCCGTGAGGTCGGTGGTCAGGTCGACGGCGTAGGGATCGTTGCCGTGCTTCTCGCGCAGGGCCCAGGGCAGGTCGTTGTGACCGTCGATCAGCGGCGTCGTCTTGAGGATGTCCAGCACCCTCGCCTCGCCTGCGCGATCCGTCGTGGCCTGCGCCGCTGCGCCTGACGCCATAAGCGCTGCGGATATGGCGGCGAGGCCAAAGATGCGGATCATGCGGGAGGCTCCAGACAACGCGTTTCCGAGAAGTCAGCCGAACGCCGTCCGGTCACAAGTGAAATCGCCGTAAGTCCGCAGACATGGAAAACGGGGCCGCATCGCTGCGACCCCGTACCCTGTCGATCAACAGTCTTAGCGAGCGATGTCGTAGACGCCTGTGATCTCGATCTTCACCGACAGTTCGCCTGCCGAGACCGGTGTCGAATCGGCGCCGGCGGACTGCATCCGTGCCATGGCGAAGACCGGCATCGGAGGCTGGGGCGTATAACCGCCGCCCTCGTTCAGCGAACGAATGCCGCCGAGTTGAACCCCGAGCGCCTGGGCGTACAACTGCGCCTTGGATTGCAGCGCCTCAACCGCTTGACGACGCGCCTGATCCTCGGCGGTCTTGGGATCCTTGAGGCCGAACGAGATGCCGTCGATCTGGTTGACCCCGGCGGCGACCACGGCGTCTGCGGTCGTGCCGACCTTGGTCAGATCGTTGATGTTGACTGTCACGCGGTTGGTGGCCTGATAGCCGCGCAGCTTGGGCGGCTGGTCCTGAACGTAATCGTACTGGGC
>DASVTM010000084.1:0-4675 GCA_036387575.1 Brevundimonas sp. | reverse complement strand
AAGACGCCGTCGCCGAGATTGGCCTCGGTCACAGGGCACAGCCCAACCACAGCGCCTCTCGCCGCAACCTCGCGCCACTCCGGTTCGGTGACGTGGGTGGCGTGGATCAGGCACCAGCGCGGATCGACCGGCGCATTGGCCAGCAGCCATTCGACGGGCCGCGCACCCGACCAGGCGAGGCAGTCGACGACCTCCCTGGTCTGTTCGGCGACGTGGATGTGGATCGGTCCGTCCGGCGCCAGTCCCGGCATCACGGCCAGTTCATCCGGCGAGACGGCGCGCAGGCTGTGCGGCGCGACACCGACCACCGCGTCCTCGAGTCCCGCCGTCAGCGTCCGGCCGCGCGCCACCAGATCGGCGAACCCATCGAGACCGGTGATGAACCGCCTCTGGCCCGGCGACGGCGGCTGACCACCGAACCCGGCATGGGCGTAAAACACTGGCAGCAGCGTCAGGCCTACGCCCGTCGCCTCCGCCGCCGCCACGATCCGTCCGGTCAGCTCGCCGGGGTCGGCGTAAGCCGCTCCCGACGGGTCGTTGTGCAGATAGTGGAACTCAGCGAGGCGGGTGAACCCGCCCTCCAGCATCTCGGCAAAGGCCAACGCCGTAATGGCCTCGATCTCGTCCGGGCCGCCCCGGTCGAGGAACCGGTACATCAGCTGTCGCCAGCTCCAGAAGTCGTCATCGTCCCCGCCCTCGGGTCCGCGTCCTTCGGTCAGACCGGCCATGGCGCGTTGGAACGCATGGCTGTGAACATTCGCGACGCCCGGCATGGCGACCCCGCCGCCGTTATCCGACGGCCCGCGCGCCACCCCGGTCTCGACCGCCGATATCAACCCGTCCACGACCGTGATCCGCACGTCGCGCGCCCAGACCTCCCCCAGCAGCGCCTGTTCGAACCACAGGCTGCGACCTTCAGACGAAGTTAGAGGCACTGGACAATCCCGGTCGGCTTCGAACAATATGTCTAGACATACCACGTTGATCCGGAATGGCGAGGGAGGCCTCAACGATGAAAGACTGGCTGACCGTGCGCGAAGGCGCCGCGCCCCTGATCATCGGATTTCCGCACACGGGAACCGAGATCCCGGCGGCGATCGAGGCCCGGATGACCTCGCCCTGGCTGGCCCGCAAGGACGCCGACTGGTGGGTGGACCGGCTATACGACTTTGCGGTCGAGCTCGACGCGACCTTTGTGCGCACCGCGATCTCGCGCAGCGTCATCGACGTCAACCGCGATCCGTCGGGCGCCTCCCTCTATCCGGGCATGACCACCACCGGCCTGTGCCCGATCGAGACCTTCGACGGCGAACCGCTGTATCGGGCCGGCCAGGCGCCGGATCGCGCCGAGATCGACGCGCGCCGAGCGGCCTTCTTCGACCCCTACCATGCAGCGCTTCAGGCCCAGATCGACCGGCTGAGCACCAACGGCCCCGTCGTCCTCTATGACGCCCATTCGATCCGTTCGGTCGTGCCGCGTCTGTTCGAGGGCGAACTGCCGCAGTTCAACATCGGCGACAACGGCGGGACCACCTGCGACGGCAATCTGACCCGCGTGGTCGAGGCAGCTTGCGCCGCCTCGGGCAGCAGCCATATCGTCAACGGCCGCTTCCGGGGCGGCTGGACCACGCGCCACTATGGCAAACCACAGGACGGTTTGCATGCCATCCAGATGGAGCTCGCCGATCGCGGCTACATGCTCGATCCGGCCGGTCCCGTCAGCGAGGCGAACTGGCCGTCCCCCTACGAACCTGCGCGAGCCGAGCCGATGCGCGAAACCCTGCGCGCCGTCCTGACCGCCTGTATCGACTTCGCCCGGAGCTCCACAGCATGACCGACAAGACTCCCAATGCTCGGGTCATTCGTAGCCCGCGCGGACCGGACAAGACCGCCAAAACCTGGGCCGCCGAGGCGGCGATGCGGATGCTGATGAACAACCTCGATCCCGAGGTGGCCGAGCGCCCGGACGACCTCGTCGTCTATGGCGGCATCGGTAAGGCGGCGCGCGACTGGGCCAGTTTCGACCGCATCGTTGCTGAGCTCCAGACTCTCGAGGCCGACCAGACGCTGCTGGTGCAATCGGGCAAGCCGGTCGGCGTGTTCCGCACCCACGAGGACGCCCCGCGCGTGCTAATCGCCAACTCCAACCTCGTGCCGAAATGGGCGACCTGGGAGCATTTCAACGAGCTCGATCGCAAGGGGCTGATGATGTACGGCCAGATGACCGCCGGGTCCTGGATCTACATCGGCACGCAAGGCATCGTTCAGGGTACCTACGAGACCTTCATGGAGGCCGGTCGCCAGCACTATGGCGGCGAGTGGACGGGCCGGTGGATCCTGACCGCGGGCCTTGGCGGCATGGGCGGCGCGCAGCCGCTCGCGGCGGTGATGGCCGGGGCGCACTGCATCGCGGTCGAGAGCCAGGAGAGTTCGATCGAGAAACGTCTTGAGACCCGCTACCTCGACGTCATGGCTGAGACTTTGGATGAAGCTCTCGCCCTGATCGAAGATGCGGGCCGAACCGGCAAACCCGTCTCGGTCGGCCTCCTCGCCAACGCCGCCGACGTGCTGCCTGAACTGGTCCGGCGCGGCGTGCGACCCGATCTCGTCACCGACCAGACCAGCGCCCACGACCTGATTAATGGTTATCTGCCCGCCGGCTGGACAGTTGCGGAATGGGAGGACAAACGCCTGTCCGACCCCGCCTCGGTCGAAGCTGCGGCCAAGACCTCCGTCGTCGCCCACGTCCAGGCCATGCTCGATTTCCAGTCGGCAGGCGTGCCTGTGGTTGACTACGGCAACAACATTCGACAGGTCGCATTCGACGCCGGAGTGGCCGCCGCCTTCGACTTTCCCGGCTTCGTCCCGGCCTACATCAGACCGTTGTTCTGTCGCGGCATAGGCCCGTTCCGGTGGGTGGCGCTGAGTGGCGATCCTGCCGATATCGCCAAGACCGACGCCGCCATGAACCGACTTTTTCCAGATGATGCCGGACTACATCGCTGGCTAGATATGGCGGGCGAAAGCATCGCTTTCCAAGGACTTCCGGCGCGTATTTGCTGGATCGGATTAGGTGACCGCCACCGCGCCGGGCTGATGTTCAACGAGATGGTGGCCTCGGGCGAAATCTCCGCGCCGATCGTGATTGGCCGCGACCACCTCGACTCGGGCTCGGTCGCCAGCCCCAATCGCGAGACGGAATCAATGATTGACGGCTCAGATGCGGTGTCGGACTGGCCGCTACTGAACGCTCTCCTGAACACCGCCTCCGGAGCCAGCTGGGTGTCGATCCATCACGGCGGCGGAGTGGGCATGGGCTACTCGCAACACGCGGGCGTCGTCATCGTGGCCGACGGTACGCCCGAGGCTGCGAGGCGTCTCGAACGTGTCCTCTGGAACGACCCCGCCACCGGCGTCATGCGCCACGCCGACGCCGGCTACGACATCGCCAGGGACGCGGCGAAAGCGCACGGACTCAACCTGCCGAGCCTGAAGGCCTGACCATGACCCACCTCACCCTCGGCGGCGCCCCGCTCACCCTGCCCCAACTCCGCGCCGTGCTCGACGCGCCCTGCACCGTCGAGCTGACCCCGACGGCGTGGGTCTGCGTCGAGAAGAGCGCCGCGACCATCGCCGCCATCGTCGCCGAGGGCCGCACCGTCTATGGCGTCAACACCGGCTTCGGCCTGCTGGCCAACACCTCGATCGCGCCCGGTGATCTGGAGACCCTGCAGCGCAACCTCGTCCTCAGCCATGCCTGCGGTGTCGGCCCCCTGCTACCGGACCCGGTCACCCGGCTGATGATGGTGCTCAAGATCGCCAGCCTGTCGCGCGGGGCATCCGGCGTTCGCCGCGAGACCCTCGAAGCCCTGATCGCGCTGGTGAACGCCGACGTCCTGCCCTGCGTCCCATCCAAGGGCTCCGTCGGCGCCTCGGGCGACCTCGCGCCCCTTGCCCACATGTCCTGCGTCCTGATCGGTGTCGGCGAGGCCCGGCATCGCGGTCAGACGCTGGACGCCGAGGCGGCGCTGGCCGTGGCCGGGCTGACCCCTCTGACGCTCGGCCCCAAGGAAGGTCTGGCCCTGCTCAACGGCACCCAGTGTTCAACCGCGCTGGCACTCGCCGGCCTGTTCGCGACCGAGGCCGTCTTCGCCGCCGGGATCGCCGCCGGCGCCCTGTCGGTGGACGCGCTCAAGGGCTCCGACGCCCCGTTCGACCCGCGCATCCATGCCCTGCGCGGCCAACCCGGCCAGATCGCCGTCGCCGCGACCCTGCGCCATATCATGTCCGGCAGCGCCATCCGCGACAGCCATCTCGACGACTGCTCCAAGGTGCAGGACCCCTACTCCCTGCGCTGCCAGCCTCAGGTGATGGGCGCGATCCTTGACGTGCTGACCGCCTCCGCCGCCATGCTGGAGCGCGAGGCGAACGCCGTCACCGACAACCCGCTGGTGTTCATCGAAGAGGGCGACGTCATCTCGGGCGGCAACTTCCACGCCGAGCCCGTGGCCTTCGCCGCCGACCAGATCGCCATGGCCCTGTGCGAGATCGGCAACATCTCCGAGCGCCGCACCGCCATCCTCGTCGATCCCAAGATGAGCGAGCTTCCGGCCTTCCTCGTGCGTGAGAGCGGGCTCAACTCGGGCTTCATGATCGCCCAGGTCACGGCTGCCGC
>DASVTM010000083.1:0-2372 GCA_036387575.1 Brevundimonas sp. | reverse complement strand
GCTTGCGGGCGTCCAGGTCGAACCGGTCTCCGCTCGACAGCACATGCATCCGCACGTCGAACATCGAGAGGGCCCGTTCCGACTTCGCCTCGGCGATATTTGAATGGGTGGAGCCCTCGCCATCCACGACATAGGCCGCCCCGCTGCCCAGCACCCTGAAGCTTCGACCCTCGACCTTGATGGCTGTGTTCTCATCGATGCCGATACCGAGCAGACGCGGGTTGTGGGCGACCGCGCCAAGCAGGCGGCCATATCGCCCGCGTTCGGCAAAATGCTGATCGATGATCACGTCCCGTACAAGACCGAGACCGGGGGCCATATGGAGTTCGCCAATCCGGTACGACTCGGCGCTGGCTCCCTTGACCAGCATGGTCTCGCTCATGACAGAAGCGCCCGCAGACGTACCGGCAATGACAGCGCCCGCGGCATGCATTTCGCGGATCCGGCGCTCGACCGGGGTATCGCCGATCTGGCTGGAAATTCGCAACTGGTCGCCGCCGCTGAAAAACACGCCGGCCGCGCCGTCAAGAATGGCCAGCGCCGCATCAGCTTGGCTTTCGGAGCGTTCGTGGACGTACAACTCGACCAGTTCGCCGACGCCCATACCCTCGAAGCCCTTGCGGTAGCTGTCGAAATAGCCTTCCGGCTGGTGGGAAGCGACGGTGGCGATGACAAGCTTCCCGCCGTTGACGTGTTCGGCCACCGCTTTGAGGATGACCCGTTCGTCGGTCTTGTCCTCGTGCCCGCCGATAATGATGAGGGGTCCGGCGTTAGCCATGGGCAGGCTCCAGGATCGCTTCAGCCGGCGAAAGAGGACGCGCCGGTCCAAGGGAATAGTCGAGGACCTGACGCCAGACGGAATCGATCCGCGTAGGGGTCAGGATCACCATGTCGCCGGGCCTGGCCATGGCCAGGCATTCAGCCACTGGATCCTCCTCGCGGATGACGCCGCGAATGCGCGACAGATCGCAGCCCGCGCTCACGGCGCCCTCTGTCAGCAGCCGGATCACTTCGCCGGCCCGCCGCCCCCGGTTGTCCGGAGTTTCGCGAAAGACGAGCTCGTCGAAAAATTCGGCCCCGATCGCTCCCATCGCCGTGACCTCGGCATCCCGGCGGTCTCCAGGCACGCTGAGCATGGCGATGGTGCGTCCCGAGTCGGGGCGGGCGGCCTGGATCAGACGTCCCAGGGCGCGCAAGCCTTCGGGATTATGCGCGTAGTCCATAATGATCCGAACGCCGTGGGCGTCGTGAACGTTGAGTCGACCGGGATTTTGCTCATAGGTCGAGGCGAAGCCAGACAGGGCTCTAGCGATCCGGACAGGCTCGATGCCTGCTCCGTAGGCCATCGCGGCAGCCGCCAGCGCGTTGGCGATGTTGAATGCGGCATGGCCGCCCAGGGTCGCCGGGATATCGACCGCTCGGCAAACGGGATGGACCACGCCGTCGTCGTACAGGGTCAAACCGCCATCTGCAGGATTGAACAGGGCGGCAAGTCCCCCGTCCGCGATATGGCGCCGAACAAGTTCGGGAGTGTCGGAGCCGCCGCGCATCGAGAACCAGCAGAGCCGTCCCCCGGCGTGCCGCGCCATCCGCACTGTCAACGGGTCGTCGGCGTTCAGGACGCTGACACCGCGACGCGACACCGTCTCGATCACGACCGACTTGACGGCTGCCAAATCCTCAAGCGTCTCGATCCCCTTCAGACCCAGATGGTCGGGCTGAACGTTCAACACCGCGCCTACATCGCAGCGGTCGAAGGCGAGGCCCTCCCTGAGGATGCCGCCTCGAGCGCATTCGAGTACGGCCACGTCCACGGTAGGGTCGCGCAGCACGAGCCGAGCGCTCTTCGGTCCACTGGCGTCGCCCGCAAAGACCTGTTCATCGCCGATATAGACGCCGCTGGTGTTGGTTAGGCCGACGGTCTGGCCCTCGCACGTGAAGATGAGGGCGAGCATCCGGCCCACCGTCGATTTTCCGTTCGTGCCGGTGACCGCCAGCACGGGAATCCGGGCCCGGACGCCGGGGGGATACATCATGCGCAGAATGGGGCCAGCCACGTCCCGAGCCCGGCCTTCCGATGGATCCAGGTGCATCCGAAGGCCAGGCGCGGCATTGACCTCGACGATGCCGCCCCCGGTCTCGCGAACTGAACGGGTGATGTCCGGCGCCAGAAGATCGATCCCCGCGACATCCAGACCGAGCGTCAGGGCGGCGCGGCGGGCTATGGACGCGTTGTCAGGGTGGATCTCATCCGTGCGATCAACCGCCGTGCCACCGGACGAGAGGTTCGCGGTCGTCCGAAGCATAACGAACCGTCCCGCCTCAGGCACGCTTTCAGCCGTCAGGCCCTGACGGACCAATATATCGCGCGC
>DASVTM010000082.1:0-3865 GCA_036387575.1 Brevundimonas sp. | reverse complement strand
CGGGGTTGGCGGCGCGCTGGGGATAGGCGACGTGGCCCTGTTTGCCGTGAACGGTGATCCAGGTGTTGAGCGAGCCGCGACGACCGATCTTGATCATGTCGCCGAGCAGCCCTTGCGACGACGGTTCGCCGACCACGCAGGCGTCGATGACCTCGCCCTCGGCCATCAGGGTTTCGACGACGCGCTTGGTGCCGTGCAGGGCCGGACCCTCTTCGTCGCCGGTGATCAGGAAGGACAGGGAGCCGTCGGGTTCGCCTTTGGACAAAACCTCCGCCACGGCCGAGACCCACGCGGCGATGCCACCCTTCATGTCGACGGCGCCGCGTCCGAACAGGATGCCGTCCTTGACCTCGGCTTGGAAGGGATCCGACGACCAGCCGCTGTCGGCGCCCGTCGGCACCACGTCGGTATGACCGGCGAAACAAAGGTTGGGCGAGGCGGTCCCGCGCCGGGCGTAGAGGTTCTCGATCCGGGCATGGACGCCCTCCCCGCCCGGTCCCTCGAACGGCATCCGGCGGCAGGTGAAGCCGAGTTCGGTCAGCACCGTCTCCAGCACCTCCATCGCGCCGGCGTCGGCGGGCGTGACCGATGGTCTGCGGATCAGGCGGCGGGTCAGTTCGACAGGATCGATCACGTGATTTGATGCGTGGCTCATGCGCCTATGCTTTAGGGACGTTACGCGATTGCGAGAAGGGGCCAGCCCAGCGGCTTTGATCTTGCCCTCCTCCCCTGTCCGAGACCCGTCCCGACCGTGACCACAGAAACCATCGAGACCACCGAACCCGTCCAGCCGCCGCCTCCGCCTGAGGGTCCGGCGAGCCCGTGGGGTATCCGGGACTTCAAACTGCTGTGGTTCGGACGCGTGGTGGCGGTGCTGGCGATCCAGATCCAGTCCTCGGCCCTGCTGTGGCAGGTCTATACGATCGCGCGGCGCGACCATCCGGTGGCAGAGGCCAGCCTGTATCTCGGCCTCGTCGGCCTGTGCCAATTCCTGCCGCTGCTGGCCCTGACCCTGCCCGCAGGGGCCATGGCCGACGTGCGCGACCGCAAGATCACCGTCGCCATCTCGATCATGGTCGAAGGCTTGTGCGCCTTCGCTTTTCTGATGATGGCGCTGCACGGCTCACCGCCGCTGTGGGGGCTGCTGTCGGTCGCCGCCGTGTTCGGGGCCGCCCGCGCCTTCCTCGCTCCCGCCAGCCAGGCCTTTTTGCCGATGGTGGTCGGTCGCAGGGCCCTGCCGCCCGCCATCGCCGCCCAGTCCGTCGCCTTCCAGACCGGAGCCATCGCCGGTCCTGCGCTCGGCGGGGTCATCGTCGGCGTCAACGTACCGCTGGCCTATGCCGTGGCGCTGGGGCTTTTCCTGCTGGGCGTCGCCGCCTTCCTGCTGATCCGCACCAGCGGCAAGCCCGCGCCAAACCCCAACAAGCTGTCGCCGGTCGAATCCGTAAAGGAAGGCCTGAGCTATGTCTGGAAGACCAAGATCGTGCTGGGCGCCATCTCGCTGGATCTGGTGGTGGTGCTGCTGGCCGGGGTCGCGCTGCTGACGCCGATCTTCGCCCGCGACATCCTGCACGTCGGGCCCGAGGGCTTCGGCCTGTTGCGCGCCTCGTTCGGCGTCGGCGCCCTGGGCATGGCGGTCTATCTGAGCCGCTATCCGATCACCAAACACGGCGGACTGTGGATGTTCTCGGCCGTCGCCGTGTTCGGCGTCTGCACCCTGACGTTCGGCCTGTCGAAGATCGTCTGGGTCTCGGGCCTCGCCCTGCTGGTGGGCGGCGCCGCCGACATGATCAGCGTCAACGTCCGCCAGACCCTGATCCAGCTCGCCACCCCCGACCACATGCGCGGCCGGGTGTCGTCGGTCTCCATGCTGTTCATCGGCGCCTCCAACGAACTCGGCGAGGCCTATTCAGGCGTCATGGTCCGCATTCTGGGCGCGGTCGGAGCGGCGGTGTTCGGCGGCGTCGGCGCGCTGGCCGCGACCGGCATCTGGAGCTGGATGTTCCCGAGCTTGCGGAAGGCCGACAAGTTGAGCTGACGACGCGCGGTCAATCGTCGCGCGGATCGAGGTCGAAACTCACCACTCCGTCCAGTCGGGCCAGATCCCGGGCCAGCTCGGTCAACTGCCCGGGATTGGTGAGTTTCAACCGCCATCGGCGCCGGATCATTGACCCCGCCTCGACCAGAGCGACGCCGTCATTCTTGACCGCGACGTCAACGTCCTGAAGCAGGGCCTCCACTGCCGCCTCGGGCGAGGCCGGACCTCGCGTCCAGCAGACGACCACATCGACGAGGGGCCGCATCGGCAACCGCGCGCTGACCAGCCGCAGTCCAACGAGGATCAGCGCTGTCACGGCGGTTCCGATGACGCCTAGCTCCCAAAGGCCAGCCCCGAACAGGAGGCCGATGGCGGCCGTGATCCACAGGGAGGCAGCCGTCGTCAGGCCGTGGATGGAGAAGCCGTTTCGGAAGATCACGCCTGCGCACAGGAAGCCGATGCCCGTCAGGACGCCGTGGGCCATGCGCGTGGGATCGGTCACGATATTTTCGTTGGGAAGGGCCTCGAAAGCCCAGTCGGCCTGGGACATGGCCGCAAGCATCAGCAGGGCCGAAGTGAGACTGACGAGGATATGCGTCCGGAAGCCTGCGGGGCGACCGCGCCATTCGCGCTCAAACCCGATTATGCCGCCGGCGACAACCGCGCCGAGGATGGGCGCCAGCGCATCTCTGACAGATCCGAGGTCCATGGCTGCTGCTGCTCCTGATCCGCCCCTCGCCTGGCTCGGCGGTTTGCTTTAACGCACCGTCAAAAGCTGCGGTTGCGCAGACCGCTCCCAAGGTCCGGCCATGGGATCAGACTTAGCTGCACCCCTCCACATACCCCAGCACCGGCATGGTCCCGACGTGCATGAGGCTGACCTTGCCGTCCGCGCCGATCTCGAATCGGAGGGCGGGGTCGCCGGAGGCGGCATTGGGGGCGGTGAGGTATTTGGCGGGGGCGGCTTCGTATTGATGGGGCTCGGAGCGGAAACCGGGGAAGGCGCCATTGACGGCCTGTTCGGTGGCGCCGACGCCGATCCCATCGATCAGTTTGATGTCGGAGCGTTGGCCGACTGTGATGCGGCGGACCTCGCCGTCGGTGACGATGGCGTAGATGCCAGGGTAGTCGGGCGAGGTCACTGTGCGGCACGCGTCGCTGATCTGGGCGCCACGCGAGGCCCATGAGCCGCCGTTGGGGACCGGCTGGCCGATGCGGAGCGCGCCGAGACCTTCGAGGGCGAGGACTTTGGAGGACGCATCGGTAGCGGGCGCGGCTTCCGGCACAGAGACCGGGGTTGGCTGGATCGCCGGCGCGGCGGGCGCTGTGGTCTCAGGTGACCCCGGAACGGAGGCGGCGTCGGAGGACGGCTCACGCGAGCAGGCGCCTGTGGCGAGGATCAAGGCCGCGATCGACGCGGTGAACGGCCAAAGCTGTCTCATGCAGGCTATACCCATTCCTTGAAGTGTTTGGAGAGCTTCAGGCCCTGGCTCTGGTAGTGGCTGCCGCCTTCGCCGTAGAGGCGTGAAGGGCGTTCTGTGAGGGGTTCGTATACCAGCCGGGCGACGATCTGGCCGTGTTCCAGCAGGAAGGGGGTATCGTGGGTGCGGACCTCGAGCACGCCCTTGGAGCCTGCGCCGTGGGCCTCGTCCGTGCCGAAACCGGGGTCGAAGAACCCGGCATAGTGGACGCGGAACTCGCCGACTGAGGGGTCGATCGGGGTCATTTCGGCGGCCTGATCGACGGGGATCTCGACGGCGTCGGACGAGGCGAGGATGTAGAACTCGCCCGGGTCCAGCAGCAGCTCGCCACGACGAAGGGTCAGAG
>DASVTM010000081.1:0-8426 GCA_036387575.1 Brevundimonas sp. | reverse complement strand
CCCAAGGCCGATGCGCCGGTTCTGCAGACGCGCGGCGCCGAGCTGAAGCTGGTCTTCCCGCAAGGCTCGGCCATGCCCGACCGCTTCGAAGGACTCGATTTCGAGCGCTTCTGGCTGCAGCCGATGGATGGCCCCGATCAGGTGGCCAATACCGAGGCGGCGATCGAATACTGCCTGACCCACCCGATGTGGCGGCTCAGCGTTCAGACCCACAAGTATGTTGGCGTGCGATGACCGAGTTCGAGATTACGAAAGCCGCGACCTTCGATGCGGCCCACCATTTCCCCAATGAGCCCGAGGGCAGCATCTATCGCCGGATGCACGGCCACTCTTTCCAGGTCGAGGCGACCGTCAAGGGCACGACGCTGGACGGCCACGGCTGGGTTGCGGACCTTGGCGCGCTTGATCGGGCGCTGAAAGCCGCAGCCGAGCAACTGGACCACGGCCTGCTGAACGAAAAGCCGGGTCTCGAACTGCCGACGCTGGAGCATCTGTGCCTGTGGTTTGTGGCGCAGCTGAAACCCGACTGGCCCGGCCTGTCGCGCATCACGGTCGCCCGCCCGACCATCCATGAGAAGTGCACGCTGACGCTTTAGGGCGGCGTTCGATGCGTCGGGAATGAGAACCCTCGGCCACCTTGGCCTTAGCCCGCGCTGTAGGCGATGACTTCGGCGACTTCGGCGGCCTGGATGCGGATGTCGGGGACGGAGGTGACTTCCCAGAAGGCGCCTCGGGTCATGGGACCGACGGCATAGAGTTCGTCCTGCGGGGCGCCGTCGATGTCGCGGACGCGGCATTGTTCATCGACGTCGAGGCCGAGACCGTCGGGATCTGCGCGGCCGTATCCGGAGGCGACCAGTCCCTTCACCAGCGGGATCTGGCTGGCGACCACGTCGGCGAGGGGGCCGGTGCAGTTGATGACGACATCGACCTTGCGGGTCGTGGTGCGACCCCGGCCACGCCGGCGCCAGGTCACGAGGACCTTGGTGCCGGCGGGCTCGATCCGTTCGATGCGGCCAGCCTCGATGGAGAGCTCGCCCGAGGCGATCATCGACTGTATGCGGCTGGCCACGGCGGGGGCGAGGCGGTGGCGGTGGACGTCCCAGATCGGCCGCAGATGGCGCAGGAAGCGACCGCGCTGGGCTCGGGACCATGAGCGCCACAGAGTGCGGGCGGACCGGCGAAGGTCATCAATGACCGCGCGCCAGTCGGAGGTGAGGGCGGCGCGACGGGCCTGACGCAGGACCGTCAGCGGTGAGCCGGAGTAGGGCCGTGAGGTGAGGGCGAGATCGGCGGCCTTGTGCGCGCGGGGCGCCAGACCGCGTCGCGACAGGGCGAAAAAGCGCCGACCGGGGCGGGCGTGGGACAGGGCGACGTCGACCATGGTCAGGCTGGAGCCGATCAGGAGGATGCGGCGCGCGTCGTCGGGCAGGTTGGCGGCGCCGCGCCAGGGATCGGCGATGTAGCGACCGGCGGCGACCACAGCCTCGTCAAGTCCGGACGGGCGTGCGGGCTCCAGATTGCCGAGGGCGAGGACGGCGACGTCGACAGCCAGCGTTTCGCCGGAGCCGAGGAGGACCTGCCAGCCGCCGCCAGCGCGGGTGAGGTCGAGCACCTCGTCGTGCACCAGCTTCAGGCGGGAGCCGGCGGCTGAGCGGGTTTGTGAACCGGCTTCGCTGTCGCTTTCAGAGCGAGCACCTGAAAGGGCGTCGGACAGGATCGATCTGAGATACCGGCCATAGTCGCCGCGCGTGATGAAGGCGCCCTTGGAAGACCAGTGGGGCTGGGTGGCGAGCCAGCGCGACAGATGCTCGGGCTCGTCGGGGAAGGCGCTCATATTGCCGAGACGGACGTTCAGGACGTGGTCGGCCTCTCGCGTCGAGTAGGCGGCGCCCTCGGCGAAGCGGGAGCCCTTTTCGATCAGCCAGAGCTCGGCGTCGGGGAGGCGTCGCGACAGATGGACCGCAGTCAGGAGGCCGCTGAAGCCGGCCCCGATGACCGCGATGCGGGGGGCGCTCAACGGCCTTTTCCGGCGAGGTTTGGCGTCTGGAAGGAAACGAAACTGCACATGTCGCCAGCATGACGCGACGGCCCCGGATCACCACCGATATATCCTACGTACAGACTAGAGAATCATTGACGGAGGTCTGTCGGGGCGCTGTTTCGAGGCTCTATGGCGTTTGATCCTCGCCAGCGCTGATCAACCGGAATTCTATAAAGTCCCCACCTCGCGGCCCGCCTTCCTCCATGACGATCCGGGAGTTGTGGGCGGACCGGACGGCATAGGCTCCGAATTCGTGATCGCTGGCTTCGCTGTATCGGCACCCGATCAGGCGTCCACTGTCTCTTACCCGGCAGCGAAGTCTGACGCTCCCCGGGGCTCCACCCGGCAGGTCAGGGAAGAAAATAAAACGAAATGTGTCGCCCTGCCAGGTCCGGGCTTCGCGGGACGGAGTGCTGTTGTTGGCGGGCGTCGGCGACTGGAAAGCCAGAACCGTCGCCATAACAATTGAAATCATATCGAACCTCCGGAATCACAACGGCCACTGCTCTAGCGGGTAATTGTGACTGTATTCGCCTCGGTGCAAGCGTGCGGCGGCGGGCTCTGGGCCAGATGCTAGCAGCGCTTGCCTTGCCGTTGGCGCTGCTCGCAGCGGCGTTGCTCACGCTCGTAGTCGCGCTGTTCACGTTCGCGCCGCTGCCGGGTTTCCTGATCGGAAGTGGTGACGGCGTCGATGCCTGCGCCTGCAACGCCCCCCACGACCTTGGCCGTCCCTCCGACCACGGCGACGCCTGCTCCCGCGACCGCTCCGACGAGGCAGCCTTGCAGCATGGCGCTGCCGCCAAGGATCACCGCGATGGCGCAGGCGAGTTTAGATGTGCGCTGGAGGGCGTTGGTCATGGCTGGTTCTCCCGAGACATCAGCATTAACCGCGAAAGGGTGAACGGAAGCTGACGACTGGGTCCCCTCTCCCGCGGGGAGAGGGGACTGCTATGCCGCAGTAGCCGTCGGCAGGCGGTAGTCTTTCAGCCGTTCGCGGATCAGCTTCTTGTCGACCTTGCCGGTGGCGCCGAGCGGGATGTCGTCGACGAAGACCACGTCGTCGGGCATCCACCATTTGGCGATCTTGCCGACGAGGAAGTCGAGGTGTTCCTGCTTGTCCTGAGGCTCGCCGGGCTTGAGCTTGACGATCAGCACCGGGCGCTCGTCCCATTTGGGGTGGGCGGCGCCGATGACCGCGGCCAGTTCGACACGGGGGTGGCCCATGGCGATGTTCTCGATCTCGATTGATGAGATCCACTCACCGCCGGACTTGATCACGTCCTTGGCGCGGTCGGTGATCTGCATGAAGCCCATCTCATCGATGGTCGACACGTCGCCGGTGTCGAAGAAGCCCTCCGCATCGAGGATGCTTTCGTCCGAACGGAAATAGGCGCCGGCGATGGTCGGGCCCTTGATCATCAGCCGCCCGTAGGTGTGCCCGTCCTGGGGCATTTCCTGACCGGCGTAGTTCTTGAGCTTGAGCTCGACGCCCAGCGGCGGGGTGCCCTGTTTGACCCTGTATTTCATCTGCTCGTCATACGGCAGGGCGAGGGTTTCGGGCGTCATGTTGGACAGGGTGCCGATGGGCGAAGTCTCGGTCATTCCCCAGCCTTGGAGCACCTCGATGCCGAACTCGTCGTGGAAAGCGCGGATCAGGCTTTCGGGCACGGCCGAGCCGCCGATCAGCACGCGCTTGACCGTCGGGATCTGCAGATTGTGCTCACGCAGATGGGCCAGCAAGCCTTGCCAGACGGTCGGCACGGCGGCCGAGAAGGTCACGCCTTCGGAGACGATCAGCTCATAGATCGAGGCGCCGTCCATCTTGGCGCCCGGCATGACAAGCTTGGCGCCTGCCGCCGGACCGGCGAAGGCGATGCCCCAGGCATTGGCGTGGAACATCGGCACGACCGGCAGGATGACCTCGGACGGCGTCGCGCCGAGGACCGTCGACTGCATGCCCAGCAGGGTGTGGATGAAGTTCGAGCGGTGCGAATACAGGACGCCCTTGGGGTTCCCGGTCGTGCCTGAGGTGTAGCAGAGGCCGCAGGCGGTGGTTTCCGGGAAGTCACCCCAGATCACGTCCGCGGAGGCTCCGGCGACGACGGCTTCATAGCATTCAGCGAGCGGGAGCCTGGTCGCCGGCATGGTCGCCTCGTCGGTCATGACGATGACCCGCTCGACCTTGGGGCAGTGCGGCAGGATGGCTTCGAGCAGCGGCACGAAGGTGAGGTCGACGAAGATCATCCGGTCTTCGGCGTGATTGATGATGTAGATCAGCTGTTCCGGGAACAGGCGGGGGTTCAGCGTGTGGCAGACTGCGCCGATGCCCATGATGCCGTACCAAGCCTCGATGTGCTTGCCGGTGTTCCAGGCCAGGGTGGCGATGCGATCGCCGGGCTTTACACCCCAGCCGAGGAGGGCGTTCGACACGCGTTTCGCGCGGGCATGAATGTCGGCGTAGGTCGTGCGAACGATTGGCCCCTCAACCGAGCGGCTCACGACCTCGCGGTGGCCATGCCAGTTCTTCGCGTGATCGAGAATCCTGTCGACCGTCAGCGGCCAGTCCTGCATCAAACCCAGCATTGCACTTCCTCGGAGTTTGCACCGGCTGATCGCGGCGCTTGGAGACACGCTAGTCAGGTGATTGCTGATAAGCAAACGTGACCTTGGGGCAGCTTGCCGCTGCTGGAGTAGGGGTTACGGCTTAGGGAGTAGGGAGGGTAGGGGGGCATCGGCATGGACGAAACGAACGGTCTTCCCTAAGCCCTACTCCCTACCCCCTAACCCCGGCGAAGCCCTCCCAATGACTATTCTGATCGCGATTACGGGGGGCTCCGGCTCCGGCAAGAGCACGCTGGCGGAAGCGATCGTTTCGGCACTGCGCCCTGGCGCAGCCGCGCTGGTGCGCGAAGATTCCTACTATCGCGATGCGGCGAGCTTGCCGGACTTCGACGCGGATACGTTCGATTTCGACGACGTGGCGGCGCGGGATCACGAGCTGATGGCGGCTGACTTGAGGCGGCTGAAGGCGGGCAAGCCGGTGACCGCGCCGGTGTATTCCTTCCTCCACCACGGGCGCGAGCCTGATGGCGAGCCTATCCCGGCGGCCGAGGTGATTGTCGTCGAGGGCACGCACGTCCTGTGTACGCCCGAGATGACCGCGCTGTTCGACATCCGGGTGTTCGTCGATACGCCTGCCGACATCCGATTCATCCGGCGTCTGCTTCGAGATCAGGCCGAGCGTGGGCGGACGGCGGAGTCCGTGATCCACCAGTATCTGCTAACCGTCCGGCCCGGACATGAGCGCCTGACCGAGCCGTCCAAGGTGCATGCGGATTTCGTGGTCGCGGATGCTACGGCTGCGGTGCGGCTTGATGATCCGCAGGCGGTAGTGCGCCTGGTGGCGCCGGTGCTGGCGCATCCGTTGCTGGCCGGAATGATCGAGCGGGCTCTACGGCCAAGCTAATTATGTTGCGGGGGCAGAGCTTTCGAGACAGGTTGCGCAGAACGGCAGTCGGTCAAAATGAACAGCGAAATCAGGGCTTCCCTAACCACACCTGTACAAGACCCTCGCCGGGCGGCCATTCTGTGCAGCGCGCGCCGACCGTTCATGAGCTCTGGCTACGCAGCGACCCGGATGGAACCGATCGCGCGAGAGGCCGCGGTCTCCACCGCGACGTTGTACGCCTACTTTCCCTCCAAGGAGGACCTGTTCGCGGCTGTCATCATCGACGCCGCCGACGAGTTCGAGCGGCAAATGCATAACGTCGGGGCGGGCGCGGGACCGGCCCGTGTGCGACTGACCGAGTTCATGATGGCCTACGCCGGCTTCATGGGTGATCCATTCGTCCGATCGGTGTTCAGGCTCGTCATGGCAGAACGACCCCGTTTTCGTGACGTGGCGATGCGCTTTTTCGACCGCGGCCGCAGCGACTTCGGTCGCCCCCTGATGACCGCCTTGACGGAACTTCAGGCTACTGGCGAACTGAAGATCGACAAGCCCTCATGGGCGGCAGGCCAGTTGATGGGGATGATCGAACACCCCGTCTTCTTCATGCCGCTGGTCACCGGGGACGAGGTCCAGGCGACGCGGTCGGTCGAACAGATCGTCAACGATGCTATCGAGACCTTTATGGCGCGTTACGGTGCGAAATAGTCGTCAGGGGTAGAGGCGCTCGCGACGCCACTGCCCGTCCACCATATCGAACCGGAGCCGGTCGTGCAGGCGGAAGGGGCGATCGCGCCAGAACTCGACGGCTGTTGGAACGACTCGCCAGCCGGTCCAGCGTTCCGGGCGGGGGACGTCCTGGCCCTCGAACCGTTCACTGGCGCGAGCGATGGCGGCCTCAAGCGTGGCCCGATCGGGCAGGGGGCGGGACTGGTCAGAAGCCCAGGCGCCGATGCGGCTTTCGCGCGCGCGGGTGGCGAAATAGACGTCGGCCTCGTCAGGCGTGACCGGCTCTACCCGGCCGCGAACCCGCACCTGACGGCGCAGTGACTTCCAGTGGAACAGGAGCGCGGCGACGGGATGGGCGGCGAGCTCCAGCCCCTTATCGCTCTCGACGTTGGAGAAGAAGGTGAAGCCGCGCCCATCGATATCCTTCAGTAGCACCATCCGGCTGTCTGGCGCGCCGGAGGCGTCGACCGTCGACAGGCCCATCGCATTGGCGTCGTTGGGCTCGGTTTCCTTCGCGTCGGCCAACCACTCGAGGAATAGGCCGATCGGCTCGGCCCGGTCGAAAATCGTTTCGTCGCCGTTAGCGGCGAGGGCTGCGGCATAGTCCCGCGCGTAGGTCTCACGGTCAGGGCTGGCGGGAATGGCGGCGTTGGTCATGGCCGGCAATATAACCACTGGAGCAGCGATTGGCATTGTTCTGGATCAAGAAAGGCGATGCTGGACCGGTGAAGCGTGGAACGCGGTTAACCCGGTCTTGACCATGTCCGCGACAAGGCTGTGCGATGCGCTTGACCAGCCAGAACCTCGCCCAGTCTTTCGCCACTCTCGGTTTGCACGGACCGACGGGCGGCGACGCCCTGACACGGGCATTCCGGGAGGCTGTCAAAGCGGCGCGCCCGGACATGCCTGGCGGTGATGACGACCGGTTCCGGCGGGTGATCGCAGCCTATCGCCTGATCCAGGAGCAAGGCGGCGCCCTGACATCCCTCGCGGCCCCGATCACTACGCCTGAGGCCCCGCCGGTCGTAGTCGTAACGCCGCTGCAGGCCCTGCAAGGTGGGGCGACCCGGATCCGGTTGAACGGTCGTGCGGTCAAGGTCACCGTTACGGCAGGGCTGCGGACGGGCGATCATGTGCGACTGCGTGGAGCCGCCGACGGCGCCGATCTCTATTTACCGGTGCTGATCCGTTCGGCCGACGGCCTCACGGTTCTGGGCGACGACGTGCACATGAACTGGCCCGTCGCGCCGCGCCTGAGCGAGGATGGCGGTCGAATCGAGATCGACACTCACGCCGGGCTGCGCGGCGCCTGGATCACACCGGGCATGATGGGGCCAGTAAAGATCCGACTGCGGGATATGGGGCTGCCGGCGCGGGGTGGCCGACCCGCGGGGCATCTGTTCGTGAGCCTTCAACCGTCCGAGGACGCCCCGTCTGCGGCGGAACACCTGCTGGCGCGGTTCACGAGAGTGTGGACGCCGGATCGTCTGGCGGCTTAAGCGAGGCCGCATGTCCCACAACACCTTCGGCCATCTGTTTCGCGTGACGACCTGGGGCGAGAGCCATGGGCCGGCGATCGGCTGTGTCGTCGACGGCTGTCCGCCGATGATCCCGTTGACCGAAGCCGACCTGCAGCCATGGCTGGACCTGAGAAAGCCGGGCGGCAGCCGCTTCGTGACCCAGCGGAACGAGAGCGACACTGCGCGTATCCTGTCGGGCGTATTCGATGACGGAAACGGACCTGTCACGACGGGCACGCCGATCGCTATCGAGATCCAGAACGAGGACCAGCGGTCGAAAGACTATGGCGAGATCGCGCGGGCCTATCGCCCCGGCCACGCCGACGTGACCTATCAGGCCAAGTACGGAGTGCGCGACCACCGCGGCGGCGGGCGTTCGTCGGCTAGGGAGACCGCCAGCCGGGTCGCCGCCGGAGCGGTCGCCAGGAAGGTGCTGGGCGATGGGGTAGTAATCCGAGCCGGCGTGGTCCAGCTTGGGACGCATCGGATCGCCGAAGAGGCCATCGATTTCGGCGCCGTCTATCAGAACCCGCTGTTTGCCGCGTCGTCAGAGGTTGCAGCGGAGTGGGAAGGGTATCTGGATGGCGTGCGCAAGGCCGGGTCGTCGATCGGGGCCGTGGTCGCGCTCGAGGTCACCGGCGTTCCGGCGGGCTGGGGCGCGCCGCTCTACGCCAAGCTGGATGCC
>DASVTM010000080.1:0-12586 GCA_036387575.1 Brevundimonas sp. | reverse complement strand
CGCCTCTTGGCAGGTGAGCGAAAACTTCCAGATCTTCGCGGAAGGCACCAACATCAGCGACGAACGCCAGGCGGTCTATCAGGGCAACGAGGATCGCCCCTTCCAGACGCACGAGTACGGCCGAAGCTTCAACCTCGGCCTGCGGGCGACGTTCTGAGCACCACACGCCTGACGACAGAAAACGCCTCCTCCTCGCGAGGGGGCGTTTTCGCACGTCCGGGCGATCAGGCCGCGACGGAGCGCATGCGTCAGGAACTGGTCGGGTTTCTAACGAGACGTGGACAGGCGATCGAGACCGCCGAGGACATCGTGCAAGAGACTTTCCTGCGGTTTCATCGCGCAGGGAATCACATCGCGGACGTCGACGCCCGTCCGCTGATCTTCGTCATCGCGAAGAACCTTCTGAAGGATCACTGGAAGAGTTCAGGACGCGAGCAGGGTCGACGCGCGCCTCTGTCACCCGACGATCTGGAGATGACCGGCCAAGCCATGGCCGACGACGGCCCCGCGCCCGACAGGCGCATCCTTGGACGCGAGCAGCTGGACCAGGCGCTGGAAGTCATTCGCAACCTTCCGCCCCGAACCCGTGACGCTTTCCTGCTGCATCGTTTCGAGGACCTGACATATCGTCAGATCGCGGATCGTCTTGGCGTATCGGTCAGCATGATCGAAAAGCATCTCGCCGAAGCGCTGAAGCGCCTGAAATCGGCGCGAGACCACTGAGGTGGTCGTGATTTGTGTCGTTGAGAAGACAGTCCGGGCGTATCGCCCCGGACTTCACCCGCTCTGAAAGGGGCCATTTGCCCTGATGCTTGACCGCCTGACCAACCTGTTCGAACCGACACCCCGCACGGGTGAGGCGTGGCTGGTCCGTATGGGCCGGCCGCAGGTGAGCACGCGCGACCTGACCGCGTTTGAAGCGTGGCTCGACGGAGATAACACTCGTCTGGACGAGTATCAGGCGCTCAAGGCGACCCAGCGTCAGGCCCGGACGCTCAAGGCCGATCTCACGGCGGAGCTGTCGCAGATACCGCGCCAACGTCGGACGTCGAAGTCGGCATCACGCGGACTGCTGATTGGCGGCCCGGTCCTCGCGGCGTTGAGCGTGGCGGTTCTGCTGGTTGCAGTGTGGGGCGACCTACCGTTTTTGCACCCTGCCGATCCCATGGCCGGAGCCGCGATCTACTCGACCACGGTCGGCGAGATCCGCCAAGTACAGCTGGCAGACGGCTCGCAGGTGACCCTCGACACCGGTTCGGCGATCCGGGTGGTTCTGGCCGAAGACGCTCGCCATGTCATCCTTGACCGGGGCCGGGCCTATTTCGACGTCTTCCACGACGCCGCGCGCCCGTTCGACGTCGCGTTGGCTGATCGCCAGGTGACCGTAACGGGTACGCGTTTCACTACGGCTTTGGCAGGCGGAGCCGCGTCAGTCGCCCTGCTGGAAGGGTCCGTGTCGCTGTCGTCGAAATCTGGACCGGTCTTGCACATGCGGCCGGGAGACGAGGTGTCATATCACGGAGGACTGATGGCTCAGACGGTCAATCATGTCGATCCGGCCGAGACGGCGCCGTGGCGCAATCGACAGCTGGTCTTCCGCGATGAACCCTTGTCCGAGGTGCTGGCCGAACTTTCCCGCTACACACCTGTCCACCTGAAAATGGATGATCCGGCCCTGCGCAGGTTGCGCGTCACAGCGGTCTTTCCGCTGGACGGTGACAGCTCTATCATCGAGCGGATCGACCAGCTTCTGCCGGTCTCTACAGGGTCCTCAGAGGCAGGCGTCGTCACAGTTCGCCCGGAATAACTATCGCAGACCTGTCATCTGGACCGTCTAGACCGGTGTGAGCGACAGATCACGTCGCGCCGCCCGTCAGCCGTCGCATGCCGACTACCAGAGCGCTCGCCGTCGCCGCAGCCGCCGCGTTTGCTGTCGCGGCTCCCGCGCCGGCCTGGGCGCAGGTACCGACGTTGATCGACATCCCCGCTCAAGACGCCCGTTCGGCGTTATTGGCCCTGTGTCTGCGGACCGGCTGCGCCGTGAGTTTCGTCGCGGATTCAGGCGCCGTCCATCGCACTAAAGCGGTGCGGGGCGCGCGCAGTTGGCAAACGGCGCTCGCGGGGATGCTGGAGGGTTCCGGGCTCGGCTACCGGATTCTCGACAGCCGGTCCGCGCGAGTATGGGTGAACCCCCGGCCCGTCCAGCCCGCCCCTGAACCTGAACCCACCGTGCTGCGGCCCATTTTGGTGATCGGCCAGTTCGCTGAAGGCATCGATACAGCCCTCAGCGAAAAGCGTCGCGCCGACAGGATCCAGGACTCGGTCTCTGCCGCCCGAATCGGTGAGCTCCCTGCCGCCAATCTGGCCGAGGCGCTTCAGCGCATTCCCGGCGTGGCGATCGAACGCGAGGTCGGCGAAGGCCAATTCGTCAGCGTGCGAGGTCTAGGCCCCCTGTTCCAGTCGGTGACGCTCAACGGCGCGCCGGTGGCGTTCAACGAGAACATCCGCAACTCGACCCAGAGCGGACGGCAGTTTCGTTTCCGCGCGCTGTCCGCCGACCTGCTGGCGGGCGCAACCCTGACGAAGTCCGCGACGGCGGACCTCGTCGACGGGGGCATCGGCTCCAACATCGACATCCGTACGGTCCGGGGTCTGGAGGGCCCCACGTTCATCAGCGGTCAGGCCGTGACCCATCACGAAGCCCGCTCCGGTGATACGACCGGAGAGTTCAGCCTTTCGGGACGTTGGCGTGATCGCAATCGACGGCTCGGCTTCGTGGCGGGAGCCTCCTCGCAAGACCGAAACGTCCAGTTCGACCGGCTACAAACACAGCGCTATCGGGAGATGATCCTCGAGGGCCGCCCGGTCTCTGTACCGAACGATATACGGACCACTCTGGAGCGGGAGGACCGCACCCGCGTCAGTCTGTTCGCCGGAGCCCAGTGGCGCCCCAACGACCATGTCACCATCGATTTCGACACCCTCGCCTCGCGGTTCGAGAACGCCATCCGTGAAGACCGGATCGGCTATGACCTGGGCGAGCGGTTGACCAATGGTTCGGCCGTTCCGGGCAGCATCCGCGTCAAGGACGGCGTCCTGACCGGCGTTGAACTGACCAACGGCCGCATCAGCAACAACCTCGAGGTCTCGAACCAGATTCACGACAATGTCGCCAGCAGTCTGTCGCTTGAGGCAGACGTCGCCGGTTGGCTCCTGCAACCCAGACTAAGCTATTCACGCGCCCTCTCCCGACTGGCGACACCGCTGCAGCGCATTGGAGCGGTGTCTGACGAAGGTATCGCCTATGGGTTCGACTTCGGCGCGGACCCGCTAGGCGACCGTCGGATCGTACGGCTGCGCACAAGCCTCGATCTTACCGACCCGCTTGCCCTGACCTGGTCCCGCTATGGTGTGCGGGCGATCGACGTCGACGATAGCGACGTGACGCTGCAGATCGCTGCTGATCGCCCGCTGGACCGATCTATCGGCGGAGTCCGGATCGAGGCACTGCGGATCGGCGCCCAGGTCAGCGACAGGGGACGCGACTATCAGAGACGCGACCGCGAGGCGGCCCTGCGACCGGGGGCTACCGTCGATCCCGCCTTCTTCGACGTTTTGCTTCCCGCCAATGCTTTCTCGGGCGTCATCCGCGACGGGCAAGGTCCTTGGATCGCCGCCGATTTTGCACACTTCCGCGACGCTTTCGTCGTGCCTGGAGAATACGGCGGGGTCGTCTTCAGCACCGCTGATCTGACACCGACGGGAACTGACCTTCAGGGCTCCTACGGCGTTTCGGAAACCTTGGCTGCAGCGTACGCCCGGCTCGACCTTTCCGGCTTCATCGGCGGCCTGCCGGCATCTGGCAACATCGGCGTACGGGGGGTGGCGACCCGCACCGAGGTGATTGGCTCCATTCTTGGTGTTGATCAGGCCGGCGCCCTGCAGGTTCGCACGCTCGCTCATCGCGGGTCCGGAATGGACTGGCTCCCGAGCACCAATCTGGCCGTCGAGCTGGGACCGCGTACGCTTGTTCGACTCGCCGCATCGCGCACGATCACCCGCCCCTCACTCGCCGATCTGGGCGGGGCTACCGTGCCCGCCAGCACCCTCGTCGGCGGCATATATGAGCGGGGCCAGGCCGAAATCGACCATCCCTCGCCCTCCACGATCTTTACCGGTGTGGGCGGCAATCCCGACCTCAAGCCCTATTCCGCCACCAGCATCGATGTCTCGTTCGAACGCTATTTCGAAGAGTTTGGAGCGTTCAGCGTGGCCGTCTTCCACAAGGTCGTGGACGATTATGTGCTGGTGGTGAACCAGACCGAGCGGCTGACCTTCGCCACGCGATCTGGTCCGCCCGTGATCGCAGACGTGATGATGTCAAGACCCCGCAACGTCGGTCGCGCCACGGTCACGGGTCTCGAGACGGGATACAGCCGACGTTGGTCTTCCGGGCTGGGCGTCTGGGCCAGCGCAACCCTGACCGACGCCACCAGCCGCGAGGCTCGCGGCGTGGCTACGTCTGATCTTCAGGGGGTCTCCCGCTTTTCCTGGTCCGTCAGCCCCTTCGTCGAACGCGGCCCGCTCGAGGCCCACCTGAGTTGGACCTGGCGTTCCCCATTTCGGTCCATCGCGGACTTGCAAGGCGGCGGGGTCACGGCCTTCGTCGTCGACGAAGCGGGCGTTCTGGATTTCGCCGCCTCATACCGGCTGGCTCCCAAGGTGACGGCCTTCGCCGAGGCAAGCAACATGACCGACGCCGTCGACGTCGCGTACGACGGCATCCGCAGCCGTCCGCTGCAGATCACCCGCTCGGGACGATCCTTTGGCCTCGGGCTGAAGTTCAGCCTCTAGCGCAGTCTGACGAAGACCGGATTGCCATAGGCCCACAGGTCGGACCACGGATCTTCACCGGCCGGATCGGCGGTGGGTTCCAGCTCGGTCCCGCCTGTCGCGCGGACCCTTAGATAAAGCGGGCGATCAACCGCAGAGAGGACATAGCGCACCGTCAGCATCTCGCCGTCGCGAGTCCAGTCAGCGTCAGTGAAGCGCCGCTCCACGCGTGTGTCCGCGGTCTTGTCTACGGTACGATCCTGGCTGGGCGCCGTGACGTCGCCGGCGATGAGATCGATACGCTTGACGTCAGGGGTGCGACCCCCGGCATTCGGCGCCTCCGGATCCCGCAGGCGGATGGTCACGACGACGTCGGAGCCCTTCGCGATGGAAAGGTCCTGCCCCATCCGGGCCTCGCTACCGCCGCCGGCAACGGTCAGGTCCATTTCAGTGACCAGATCGCCTGTAGAGACGAAAATCTGGCCTGATCGCAGGCCTTCCAGAATGGCGTCGGGTTCTGGCTTGGCCATGACCCAGGTCTTGGAATATTCCCCGGGCCAGAAGTCGTCACCCCCCTCGCTGAAGTGACGATGCGAGTCCGACGTCGCGGTGATCCACCAGTGACGGCCCTCACCCAGCATCGCGTCCCACAGCCCGCCGACCGTCGCCGTCATCTGGTCGAAGCCGCCCATCGTCGGATAGCGCCGATAAATCCCGCGCTGGCCGTCCGGCTTCAGACTGGTCGCCTGATGGCCCGGCGCCCCCTCCATCCCAATGGCCACGCGCGGCGCCGCATCCTGCCAGTCCCTGAGTGAGGCGGCGTCGTGTTCGCCCCAGACCCCGAAACCTTCGGCCGAGCGTGATGGGTGGTTGGCGATGATGACAGGCCTGGGCGTGTACCGGTCGACAGTCCGCAGCAGGTCCAGCATCGCCGCGCGTGTATCGTGGCTCGCGTCGGCGGGCCATGGCTCGCGCGAGCCCCAGCGGGACTCGATCCCCCGAAGCATGTCGCGTTCGCCGTCGTGGATCGGAATGATCAGGCTCGAATGCTCGCTCCCCGGCGTGTCCAGTTCCATGCCGTAAAACTGGATGACGTCCGGCGTTCGGGCGCGCGACTCCAGCAACTCCGGATAGGCCTGCGCGGCGTTGAGCTCGGAGTGATGAGGCCCGCCGTGGTCGGTCGAAACCATCCAGCTCAACCCGAACTGTCCCGCCATTGCGCCGTTCTGGATGATCGTATGGGGACCGTCGCCACCGAGGGTGGGTTGGGGCATCTCGTCCGGATGAGCCGGGTCGGCGGCATAGGTCGCGCTGAACCGGCTATGGACGTGGTGGTCGCCCGCCAGCCAACGCGGTGCACCGACATCCTGGGCGCGGGCGGCGCCCGCGACCGCCATGAGACCGATGGATGCTGTGGTTGCCAGGAGCCGACAGGCTGCACGAACTGTCAGGAAATGATGGTCTTGGATCATGCTGGAATCCCCGCGGCTCAGGGCCGGGTTCCTGCTCGGACCGGTTAAGGTACACAACGACTCACATCCCGAACGCCTCAACGCCGACGTTCGAAATTGTTCGAGGGGACTCCGTCGGTACCGGCCCGGCACGATAGCGACTTTTCCGGCCGATGCTTCTGATGCGGGCTGCTCGGGTGGTCGCTGGACGGCGGTCAGCCAGGCACTCCCGACTGGTCAGTCGCCCACCCGCCGGAGCAGAATCCTGCGATCCGGCGTTCACGCACAGATTATCCGCTATTGCGGTTGATTCTGATAATCGTTCGCAGTAATTGCGCAACCCTCTTCAACCGGGGCTGCAACCATGCGTTCGATTCTGATGTTTTCCGTTGGGCTTGCTGCCCTGTCCTGTGCTGCTTTCCCGGCAGGAGCTGAGGAGCCCAGCGACTTGAAAAAGGCGGTGGTCCTCGCGCCTGTCACTGTGGTTGGCACACGCACGCAGCGACGCGTCGATGATGTTCCGGCCAGCGTCAGCATCATCACCGCCGACACCATAGAGAACAACCTCGTCACCGACATCAAGGACCTGATCCGCTTCGAGCCGGGCATCAGCGTTCCGACCAGCCCTGCCCGTTTCTCGGCTGCCCTTTCCGGTGCCGGGCGCGATGGCAACTCGGGCTTCACCATCCGCGGGATGGGCGGCAACCGGGTGCTGATCATTCAGGACGGCGTGCGCGTGCCCGATGGCTTCGCTTTCGGCGCCCAGGCTGTTGGGCGTGGCGGCTATAACGACCTGGACCTCCTCAAGTCTGTCGAGATCCTGCGCGGTCCGGCCTCCGCCCTCTACGGCTCGGACGGCATCGCCGGCGCGGTCAGCTTCACCTCCAAGGACCCTTCCGACTTCCTCTCCAGCGGCGAAAGCTTCGGCGCCCGGGGTCGCGTCGGTTACAACTCGTCGGACGACAGCTGGACCGAGGGCCTGGCTGTGGCGGGCCGCACCGGCTCCGTGTCTGGGCTTCTGGCATACACCCGCCGCGACGCCCATGAGACCGAGAACATGGCAGAGGTCGGCGGTACGGGCGCGACCCGCACCCAGCCGAACCCACAGGAGTTCGCCTCCAACGCCATTCTGGCCAAGTTGGTCTGGAACGCCAACGACAATCACACCGTCCGCCTGACCTACGATCACTTCGATCAGGAAATGGATGGCGAAGCGCTCAGCAGCTACTCCGCCATCGTCACCGGCCTCACGGCGCACGATGAAACCCAACGCGATCGGCTTAGCCTGGACTGGCGCTTCGATGACGTCTTCGGCCTGGACGGTTCGGTCTCCGCCTACTGGCAGGACGCCCGGACGCGTCAGTTCACCTATGAGGACCGCACGGCGGCGGTTGATCGCACCCGCGACGTCACGTTCGACAACACGGTCTGGGGCATGGCGGCGCAAAGCTCAAAAATCTTCCGCGGAGAAGGCGTGCAGCATCGCATCACCATCGGCGGCGACTGGTCGCGCACGACCCAGAGAGGCATCCGCGACGGCACCGTTCCACCGGTCGGCGAACCGTTCCCCGCCCGACCATTCCCCGAGACCAAATACGATCTGGCCGGCCTGTTTATTCAGGACGAGATCGAGCTGTTGGGCGGCCGTCTCACTATCATCCCGGCCCTGCGCTACGACTGGTACGAGTTGACACCCGAGGCCGACGCCCTGTTCCCAGCCCCTTCAGAGGGCCAAAACGACAGTCACCTGTCGCCCAAGATCGGCGCCATCTACTGGATCGATGACCACTTCAGCGTCTTCGCCAACTACGCCCAAGGCTTCAAGGCCCCTTCACCCATGCAGGTGAACAACTTCTTCGCCAACCCCGTATTCGGCTATGAGTCGATCCCCAACCCGGACCTGACGCCCGAAACCAGCGAGAGTGTCGAAGCGGGCATGCGCTTCCGCAATCTGAACGCGTTCGGCGGCAACCTGTCGCTCTCCACGACGGCCTTCCACACCAACTACGACGACTTTATCACCCAGATCGTGGTGCGCGGCACGGGTGTCCCCGGCGTCGATCCGCTGATCTATCAATACGTCAACCTGACTGAGGTGAAGATCTGGGGACTCGAAGCGCGGGGCGACCTCCGTTTCGACAATGGCATCTCGTTCATCGTCGCGGCCTCGTTCGCCGACGGCGATCAGGAGACAGACGGCGCCAAGGGCAAGCTGACCAGTATCGACCCGATAAAGGTCGTCGGCGGCCTGAGCTACGCCGCACCGTCAGGCGTCTGGGGCGCCTCGGCGACCGGCACCTGGTCGGACAAGAAGGACCGCTCGGGTTGCGGCGGCGGCAATTGCTGGCAGGGCGAAGAGTTCGCCATCCTGGACCTCACCGGTTTCTGGAATGTGACCGAGAAGGCCACGCTGCGTGCCGGACTCTTCAATGTCCTGGACGAAAGCTACGCCTGGTGGAGCGACGTCCGCGGCCTGTCGCGCGGCGGCACGGTCATGGCTCCGACCGATCCCGCAGCGCTGGGCGCCTTTACCCAGCCCGGTCGCAACGTCGGCCTCTCGCTAAACGTCCGATATTGACCCCGCCAACCCGATGACAATTTCACCAAAGAAGGCAAGCCCCATGCGCGCAATCCTCATCGCCGCGGCCCTGATGGCTGGCATCACGCCCGCCGCGACGGCTCTGGCTCAAACCGTCGCGGCCGTTCCGGCCCCCGCCAGCCCGTTCGAGCACGATCGCCAGTCGATCCTGGCGCAGGCCGGCCAATACCACGTCCACTTCGACATGCGCGAGAACGTCAGCTTCAATGCCGACTACGACCCGATGGAGGGCAAGCTGTCCGGGGGCAGAGAGATCGTCCGCGTCGTCTATGACAAGGGCAACCACATCAGCCTGCAGCATATCCTGGTCATGGAGCATGAGGGCCAGACCATGGTCATCAAGCACTGGCGGCAGGACTGGGTCTATCAGCCCGAGACGGTTCTGACTTACGCCGGTCCGAACCAGTGGACGCTGACGCCGGTTTCCTTGGACGCGCGCCAGGGCGCCTGGTCTCAGACCGTGTGGCAAACTGACGATTCGCCCCGATACGGTGGATTGGGACGCTGGACCTACGCCAATGGCATGAAGGTCTGGACCTCCGAGCCGACCTGGCGACCGCTGGCGCGTCGCGACGCGGTGCTGAACCCGGTCTATGACCGCTATCTGGGAACGAACCGCCACGCCCTGACGCCAAACGGCTGGGTCCATATTCAGGACAATGTGAAGATGAACGGTCGGGCTGGCGGGGAGCCCGTCGCCATCGTCCAGGAAGACGTCGCCAACACCTACGACCGCTCGACCAGCTACTCGCCCAAGCCCGGCGACGATTACTGGGCTGCGACGAAGGACTACTGGGCCGCTGTCCGCGACGCCTGGGACGCCGTCATCGCCCGCGACAACGGCGTCCATGTCGAGGAAGAGGCGCAGACCGGCGTCGTCACCGGACCGCCTCTGATGGACCTCGCCCAGAAAATCCAGGACGGCGAGCTCACGACCGAAGCCGCCATTGGGCTGGCCCGGACGACGATCGAGACCGCCACCCGGGACTGAGACCCGCTGAAGGGTGGATGGGCAAGCCCATCCACCCTTCAGCGTTGGCAACCACGTTTCGACTGTTCTTCATGGATCGACAGCCAGGCAACCCCGACTACTCTATTGAGTCAGGCGGGATCCTCGCGCCCGAGCAGGTGCGGTTCCACAAGCGGACCTTCCGGACCGCGGTTCGGAGTCACGAACTGCGGTTGATCCTAAAGATCTCAGAAGCGCCAGGAGCGAAAGTCGGGTTCCTCCCGAGAACAGACGTTCGAGATCGTTAGATTTCATGCTCAAGCAACAGGACGAAACTTGGTAGCTCCCAGCAAGCCCGCGCTAAAACGTCTCTGTGACGGCCGTACTACCGATGCCGCTTGCCTGAGCTCGCGACACGGTCAATCGCCCGACCGTCCCGGAAACGGGCCGCGACACCCCTTGTCAGAGACTTGCGGAAAATCCGCTGTAGTCGGTGTGGTCAAACCTGCCCCATGCCGCCGTCGACGTGTAGCTCTGAGCCGGCGATGAAGCTGGCCTCGTCGCTGAGCAGGAAGACCGCCGCCGCTGCGACCTCGTCGGGTCGCGCCATCCGGCCCAGAGGGATCGGCGCGATCAGCGAGGCGCGGATATCGTCGGGCACGACCGCCATCATGGCGGTGTCGGTCGGCCCGGGCGCGACGACATTGACCCGGATTCCGCGCGGGGCCAGTTCCACCGTCCAGCTCCGGGCATAGGATCGCAGCGCCGCCTTTGTCGCCGCATAGGTCCCGTAGCCCGGGATCCCCAGCACTCCGGCGACCGATCCGATCAGGACCACCGAAGCGCCGTCCTTCATCGCGGGAAGCGCGGCCTGCAGGCCCAGAACGGGACCCCGAACATTGACGCCGAACAGCCGGTCGACATGGTCGGCGGCGATATCGCCCAGAGGCCCGGGTTCGGAGATGCCGGCGTTCAGCACCAGTGCGTCGATGCGACCGTGGGCCTCCATCACCGCCTCGACGACGCCAATCAGGTCCTCCGCCCGACCGGCGTCGGCGACGAGGCCCCGGGCACCATGGCCGATCGTCTCCGCGGCAGCGTCCACCTCGGCGCGGTCCCGGCCGGTGAGGAAGACCAAAGCGCCCTCAGCCGCCAGCTTCTGCGCAGTCGCCAGGCCGATGCCTTTGGCGCCTCCGACCACCAGAGCGATCTTGTCTTTCATTCGAGCCATCGTGATGTCCTTTGTTCTACGATGGCGATCAGATATACCGCGTGTATCTGCGATCAATAACGCACCTGAAACAGCCTAGATATGACCGACGATACCGACCTCGACCTGCTCTCCGAAAACGCGTTCGCCAACATGGACGTCGTGCGGCCCGTGCTCGACAAGATCGCGGACAAGTGGACGATCCTGATCCTGACGGTTCTGTGCCCCCGGCCTTCGCGGTTCAACGCGATCAAGCGTCGGCTCGGCGGCATCACTCACAAGGCGCTGGCGGACGCGCTCAAGAGGCTGGAGCGGAACGGCCTTGTGACCCGCACCGTCCTGCCGACGACGACGCCGATCGGCGTCGAATACGCGATCACTCCCCTCGGTCATTCGCTGCGCCAGCCGTTCGAGGCCTTGTGCGCCTGGGCCCTCGAAAACGCCGAGTGCGTTCAGGACGCCAGCGCATCCTATGACCGCATCAAGGCCGAGACGCCGGCAGCGCTCAGCCCTTCGCGGCTTTACACATAATTGGCGCGACAGAGTTTCCATAAGTGCTTATGGAAACTGAATGAACCAAGGCCTCGGCACCCAGCTTCGCCATTTACTCGAACTGCTCGATGGGGCGGTCACTGAGGCCTATGCGCGCGAGTCCTTACGCTATCGCCCGCGCTACACCCCGGTAATGCGCGCGCTGATAGCATCCGAGCCCCGTGCCATCAGTCAGATCGCTGAAGCCGCCGGCATCTCCCAACCTGCAGCCACACAGACTGTGAGCCTCATGATCCGCGACGGCCTGGTATCGTCGGCGCCAGGCACGGACGCGCGTCAGCGGATGATCCGGCTCACGCCGGCGGGACGGGACCTGTTGCCGAAACTGCAGGGGTGCTGGCGCGCCACGACTGCGGCCGCGGCCGATCTCGACGCAGAGCTGTGTAGCCCTCTGTCGCAGGTTCTGGCCGATGCGATCGCTGCGCTAGAGCGGAAATCGTTTGGTGATCGCCTGGCCGAGGCTCGCCCTCCGACCTGACGTCAGGTCGACGTTCCCCGTCAAGGTTCAAGACAACAACCCGCGCCCATGGCCAGCCTCGTGGACGCCCGAAACATCAATCGTTTCATAATTTAATCCGGTCAATCAGGGAGATATTCATGCGGTTCGCCATCTTTTTCGGGTCTCTCGCGCTCGCCGCGGCCGTTTTGCCTGTCTATGCCCAGGACGAGGCTTCCGCTTCGCTGACTGCCCTGCCCGCGGTCAACAGTTCGGCGATCGTGGCCGAAGTGCGTCGTGTGATCGGCGAACGCTATGTTCTGCCTGAGCGCCGCCCCGCGCTCGATGCGGTAATGGCCGAGGGCCTCGCCACGGGCCGCTATGACGTCACGGACGGCGCTGTACTGGCTGAACGGCTCAACGCCGACCTGGAAAAGACCGGACAGGACCTTCACCTTTGGTTCCGCTTCGATCCGCGAGAGGCAGGCATAATCGCGTCCGGGTCGGTCGAGCAGCCCGGCGCCAACCCCGCGTTCGAGCGGCTGATCCGCAATGC
>DASVTM010000079.1:0-4508 GCA_036387575.1 Brevundimonas sp. | reverse complement strand
GAGCCTGAATAGGCGTGGCGATCGTATAGCCGGTGTCGGAAACGGCTTGCAGTGTCGTGGGCGAGAGGCCCAGGTTTGCGAATTCTGTCATGGATCCTTGGGAACAGATGGCGCACCCATCTTGAGTGCGTGTGCGGTGCGCGGAACCGCCCCTCTGTGGGCGAGCGGGCGGCGCGAATTCACCAGACCTGTTCCGAACGTGGGCCGGATATAGAAGCCCCCTCGCGAGAGTCAAGTATTCACGGCTTTCCGGCCCCTACTTTGACGGGTGTTGCAAATCCCGATTGATTAACGATAGTTAACCTCTGGAAGGTGCGGGGCTTTGAAATGAAGGGCTTTTTGTGCGCTGCAGCACTATTGGCGGGCATGTTTGCGTCACCGGCTTCGGCTGATATCGACTCCGTGTTCGGCAACACCGTCGTGTCTCACTACCCTGACGGCGGCTGGGTTAAGCATTGGTTCAACCGTGACGGCGTCTATAGCGCCCAGTTCTCGGACGGTCGCCGGATCACCGCCAGCTGGCGCGTGGAGGGGCAAAAAATATGTCTGAACGGCATTCGCCCGTCGTTCATGATGATCTCGCGTTTCTGTTCGCCCCTGATCGAGGCCGGTGTGGGCCAACGCTGGGCCTCCCGCGACCCGCTGGGCCGTCGCGTCCAGAACGAGCTGATCCCGGGCCGCTAAACCTCGTCTCCGAAGGTGCGCACGGAAGGGGAGGGCGTCGAGGTTCTCGGCCGGCCCCAATCACCCAGCCGGTCCGCCAGATCGATATAGTCGTCGGCCTGACGGCGCAGTTCGTCAGCGATCATCGGCGGCTGGCTTCTGGTGGTGGACACGACGGTTACCCGCACGCCCTTCGCCTGCACGGCCTGAACCAGCCTGCGGAAGTCGCCGTCGCCTGAGAACAGCACCATTTCGTCGAGGTGCGGAGCCATCTCGATCATGTCCACCGCGATCTCGATGTCCATGTTCCCCTTCAGCTTGCTGTGCCCCTGGGCGTCGGTGAACCGCTTCACCGGCTTGGTCACGACTGAGAAGCCGTTGTAGCCCAGCCAGTCGACCAGCGGCCGGATCGGAGAGAACTCTTCGCCCTCGATCACCGCCGTGTAATAGTAGGCGCGAACAAGGACGGCCTTTTCGCGGAACGACTCGACCAGTTTTCGGAAATCCAGATCGACGTTCAGCGCCCGTGCCGCCGAGTAAAGATTGGCCCCGTCGATGAACAGGGCGATGCGAGCGGTTGGGTACAATGCAAGGCTCCGGCGTAATATCGAACCCGGCCGTCAACGGCCTCACCGTCAATATAGACGGCGACCTCGACCTGGATGCAGCCGTCATCGTCGCCCTCGGTTGCAATGACAAGGGGGTCTGGTCGTCCTGCCGCGACGCACTTGAGGCTGCTCTGACGCGGTTTCGGTCCGAAGGGATCGATGTCGTGGCCCGGTCGTCGTGGTGGTCGTCGCAAGCCTGGCCCGACCCGACCGACCCGCCGTTCCTGAATGGCGTGGTCATCGTCCGCACAACGCTGGACCCCCACGCTCTCATGGGGGCGCTAGGGCGGATCGAGGAGATGTTCGGACGCCGGCGCTCGACCCAGAACGCACCCCGAACTCTGGATCTCGACCTGATCGCCTATGGTCGCGAACGTGGCGATTGCGACGGCTTGATCCTGCCGCACCCGCGCGCCGCCGACAGGCTGTTCGTCATGGGGCCGGTGGCGGAGATCGCGCCGGACTGGCGCCATCCGGGCGGCGGCTTCGCGTCGGCGCTGGCGTTGACGGCAACCGTGGGGACGGATGCGCGCATCGCCTCCTGAAAGGTCGCCTCACAATCGCCCCTCTGGCGTTGCACAAATCAGGCCTTACCTGTATTGGGCGCGGTTCTCCCGACGACCTCGAAGGATTCCTATGGCTCGCGTCACTGTCGAAGACTGCATCCAAAAGGTGCCGAACCGTTTCGGTCTGGTTCTGCTTGCGGGCAACCGCGCTCGCGCGATCGCCAACGGCGCCGCCCTTACTCTGGATCGCGACAACGACAAGAACCCCGTCGTCGCCCTGCGTGAAATCGCCGACGAAACGGTCATGCCGGCTGAACTGCTGGAAACCGTCATCGTGGCGCTGCAACGCGTGGATGAGCGTACGGAAGCCGAGGACGAAGCTGAAATCGTCGGGCTGCTGGCTGAGCCGCAGCACATGAACATGGCCGAGCAGGAGCTGATCCGCGCCCTGCAGAGCGACCGGGACGGCGGGCAGGAGGAACGTTACTGACGGCGGAACCCGCCAACGGTATCACGATCCTACCGGCGCGGGCCGGCAAGCCCCCGCCGCTGCAAAACGTCGCCAATAATAATGATCCAGTTTCACCACCGGCTGATTCTCAGCCGGTGGTGAAACGCGTGCCGATCCAGCGCCAGTTCGAGTTGATCGAGGCGGTCAAGGCCTATGACCCCACCGCCGACGAGGCGATGCTCAACAAGGCCTACGTCTATGCGATGAAGATGCACGGCTCGCAGTTGCGGGCCTCCGGCGACCCCTATTTCGCCCACCCGATCCAGGTCGCGGGCATCCTCACCGACTACAAGCTCGACACCGCCACTATCGTCACCGCCCTGTTGCATGACGTAGTCGAGGACACCTCGGCGACGCGCGACGACATCGCCGCCATGTTCGGGGAAGAGGTCGCGGTTCTGGTGGAGGGAGTGACCAAGCTGTCGCGGCTGGAGCTTCAGGCCGAACACACGCGTCAGGCCGAGAACCTGCGCAAATTCATCCTCGCCATCTCCAAGGACGTCCGCGTCCTGTTGGTCAAGCTCGCCGACCGTTTGCACAACATGCGGACGCTCAAGTTCGTCAAGCCCGAGAAGCGCGAACGAATCAGCCGTGAAACGCTCGAGGTCTATGCGCCGCTGGGTCGTTCCATCGGCATCCACTCGATCGCGTCAGAGCTGGAAGAGCTCGCGTTCGAGCATATCAATCCCACGGCCCGCACCGCCATCCAACGCCGCCTCGAAGCCCTCAAGCTCGAACACGGTCAGGCCATCGAGGGCGTCTCGCACGAGGTCGAGCGGGTTCTGAGCGAGGCCGGCATCACCGGCGCTAACGTCTTCGGCCGCGAGAAGACGCCGTATTCGATCTGGCGCAAGCTGCAGCGCAAGACCGTCGGCTTCTCGTCCCTGTCCGACATCTACGGCTTCCGCGTCATCGTGCCGTTCGAGGATGATTGCTACCGCGCGCTGGGCGTCATCCATCGCGCCTGGCCGATGGTGCCCGAGCGGTTCAAGGACTTCATCTCGACGCCCAAGTCGAACAACTATCGCTCGCTGCATACTACGGTCGTCGGTCCCGGCGGGCTGCGGATCGAGATGCAGATCCGCACCGAGGCGATGGATCGTGTGGCTGAGGATGGTGTCGCCGCCCACTGGGCCTACAAGAACCACTCCTATGGGTTCGACAAGGAAGGCATGCGGGCCGAGGGCGGGCGCGATCCGCTGCAGAACCTGCGCCACCTTGTTCAGGTCATCGAGCACGGCGAGGGCGGCGAGGACTGGGTCGAGTACGCCAAGCTCGAGATGTACCTCGATCAGGTCTTCGTCTTCACACCGAAGGGGCGCCTGATCAGCCTGCCGCGCGGCGGCATGGCGCTCGACTTCGCCTATGGCGTTCATACCGAGGTCGGCGACACGGCTGCGGGCGTCAAGATCAACGGCGAACTGAAGCCGATGCGTACGCCGCTCCAGAACGGCGACGTGGTCGAGATCATTCGCGGCAATAAGCGTGAGGCCCCTACCGACTGGCGCAGCCTGACCGTCACCGGTCGCGCGCGCTCTGCGATCCGTCGTCACATCCGCGGCGCCGAGCGCGAGGAGTTCCTGCGTCTGGGCCGTGCGACGCTGGAACAGACCATTTCGAAGGCAGGCAAGTCGATCGACGACGTGTCGCTGAAGCCGGTCCTCGAAGTATTGGCCATCGCCAACGAAGCCGACCTGTTCGAGGCGATTGGCCGTGGCCGGGTATCGCCGGTGAAGGTCGCCGAGACCCTGTTCCCGGCCCTGATGGGCAAGATCAAACCGGCCCAGCAGCGCAAATCCATTCAGGACGCTCGCGCTCGGCTGTTCGTGCGCGGCGGCGGCCTTACGCCCGGCGTCAGCATCCATTTCGGTCAGTGCTGTACGCCTTTGCCCGGCGACCGGATCGTCGGTATTCTGGAAAAGGACAAGGGCCTCACCGTCCACACCATTGACTGTCAGAAACTGGCCGACTTCGCCGACGACGACAGCGTCTGGCAGGATCTGCAATGGACGCCGCAAGCAGAGCAGGGCGCGCTCGGCATCGCCCGCCTTCGCGCCACGGTCCGCAACGGGGTCGGCGTCATGGGTCAGGTCACCACCCTGATCGGCGAGGCCGGCGGCAACATCCGCAACCTCGCCCTGGCCCACCGGCACCAGGACTTCTTCGACCTCAATTTCGACGTCGAGGTCGAGGACGCGAAACACGCCACCATGATCATGG
>DASVTM010000078.1:0-2875 GCA_036387575.1 Brevundimonas sp. | reverse complement strand
ATGTTCGGCCTCTACGCCGCCGGGATCGTCAGTGCGCTGCTGGTGTCGTTCGTAATCCGCAAGGTGTTCTGGCGCGGCGCGGTCGAGCCTTTCATGATGGAGCTGCCGACCTACAAGATGCCCGACCTCAAGAGCGTCGGCTTCAACCTGTGGGTCCGGGCGCGCATCTTCATGGAGCGGGCGGCGCGGATCATCCTGCCGTTGATGGTGCTGATCTGGGTTTTGTCGACCTTCCCCTATCCTCCCGAGGGCGCGACCGGGCCGGCCATCGACTATTCCTTTGCGGGTATGGTCGGCCACGCCCTTGAACCCCTGTTCCGCCCGATCGGCTTCAACTGGCAGATGGTCATCGCGCTGGTGCCCGGGATGGCGGCGCGTGAAGTGGCCGTCGCCGCGCTCGGCACCGTTTATGCTATCGGGGACGTGGAAAGCTCGACCACGGCCCTTAGCGCGACGCTAATGACGCAATGGTCGCTGGCCACAGGGCTCAGCTTCCTCGCCTGGTACATCTTTGCGCCGCAGTGCGTGGCGACGCTCGGCGTCGTCAAACGCGAGACCAACAGCTGGAAATGGATGTGGGTGATGGTCGGCTATATGTTCGGCCTCGCCTATCTGGCGGCGTTCGCCACCTATCATATCGCCGTTGCGCTTGGCGGTGGAACGATCGGCAGCTAATCCCGAGGGGCCGCACAGGACGCGGCGTCGGATTCGTCCATGCCGCTTCCCGTCCTCTTGGCGATATTGCTGGGCCTGTCAGGACTGGCCGTAGGTCAGGCGCTCGCCGTCGTCAGCGATCGGCTGCCGGGCAGTGAAGATGCGGTAGCAGCGACGAAATCCTGGTCCAGCCTCGCTACGTCACGCCGCCACCTGCTGTTTTCGTTTGCGGCCGCCGGGATCGGCGTTTGGTCGGCGCTAGCTGCGAACTGGCCTGTCGCCGTCGCGGGCGCTGTGCTGGGCTGGCAGTTGCTGGTGATCGCGGATGTCGACGCCGAGCATTTCTGGCTGCCGGACGTCCTGACCCTGCCGCTGATAGGCAGCGGTCTGATGGCCAACGGCCTGCTGACCCATGGTCTGCCCTGGTCTCAGGCGATCGGCGCGGTCGGGGGTTTCGGTCTGCTGTGGGGCCTGTCTTGGCTCTACCGAACGGTTCGTAAGCGAGACGGCCTCGGCGGCGGTGACCCGATCCTGTTCGCGGGGGCAGGGGCGTGGGTTGGCTGGACCGGTCTTCCAGCAGTGTTTCTGACGGCATGCGCCGTTCTGCTGTTCGGCGTTCTGCTCAGACTGTTGTGGCGCAAGCCGGTGAGAGGCGCCGACCGTGCGCCGTTCGGCACCCTGCTTGCGATCGGCGTCTGGCTGGTCTGGCTGTACGGCGGCGTCTAGCGGCCGGTCACGATCTTGACGACGATGTAGGCCGTCGTGTCGATGATGGTGTCCGGCGGGGTGTCTCCGCGTTTGAGCAGCTCAAATCCGTCGGCCATCGACTCCACCAGATTGGCGACCTGATACGACGTCAGGCGCGGGTCCAGTCCCTTGGCGTGATAGCCGGTGGCGTGGGCCTGAGCGATGCGACGCTCGAACGCCAGGTGGACACGACGCAGACGTTTGACCCGGGTTTCGATGAAGCCTGCTTCGCCCTTGTCCGCCAGCATGTGCTCGATGCGCAGCACCGGCCCATGGGCCTGCCAGAACGCCAGCGTATCCACGACGTACGCCCGCGCCGCCAGAAAAGCCTGCTCGCCCGACCAGTCGCCGTCCAGATGCCTCGCGAGCACCTGGAAGTCGGCGGCGCTGGCTTCGCACAGAGCCAGCACGGGCTCTTCCACGGTCTTGAAGTAGGTGTAGAAGTTCGAGGGCGACAGCCCTGCCTCGGCCGCGACGTCGGCCACGCGAATCTCACCCAGATGACGGCTGTCGAGAAGCCTGCGCGTCGCAGCGAGGATCGAGGCGCGCGTGCGTCCGCCGCGCGCGCCGATCCGGTGTCCCAGCTTGTTGATGGTGTTTGATGGCATGAGGAACGCGAGTCTTGAAAGCGGAGGGAGGGGAGGCGTCGCCGCTCCAACCTATCGGCCAGAATTGCGCTGTCGCGTCAACGCAGTTGGCAGCTGGCCGCTCGGAGGGCCGGGAGCGATTCCGGTTTGTCTGGAATGTCGTTATTGTAAAAGATGATCCGTATCGTGACGAACGACTGTGTATATCTGACAGATTTGCAACAAACGCATGTCGCTATCGATGTAATTCCGAAACCGAGCCGTCATATTCCTGCGGCTTAGGCTACATATTAGTCACCTATACGTCCCCGCAACAAAGGGGACTCAAGATGAACTACAAATCCGGCCTCGGCCTGCTTACCAGCCTTTTGCTCGCCAGCACGGCGATGCCCGCTTTCGCACAGACGCAAACCATCTCAGCGCCGGAAACCGGCCCGGAAGAACAGGCCACGGGCCTGGAAGACATCGTGGTCACCGCCACCAAGCGTGAGACCAACCTGCAAGACACCCCGATTTCGATCTCGGTCGTCAACGCCGAAGCTCTGGCCGACCGCCACATTCAGAGCCTGATGGATCTCGCCGACGGCGCCGTCCCATCGCTGCGCGTCGCCACCTTCGAAGCCCGCCAGTCGGCCCTGACCATCGGCATCCGCGGCATCGTGCCGAACGACGCCAACCAGCCCGCCCGTGAACAAGGCGTCGGCGTCTATGTCGACGGCGTTTATCTGGCTCGTCAGCACGGCCTCGGCGCCGCTCTGCTCGACCTCGAGCGCATCGAAGTTCTGAAGGGACCGCAAGGCACCCTGTTCGGCCGCAACACCGAAGGCGGCGCGCTTTCGATGGTCACCAAGAAGCCTACTGGCGAGTTCGGCATGCGCGCCGTCGCC
>DASVTM010000077.1:0-1929 GCA_036387575.1 Brevundimonas sp. | reverse complement strand
CAGCCCTTTCACCTTCACCTTCGCACGTCGCGTCTACGGCCACGTCTATCGCGCGTTCAGCGCCATGATGGGCGTCAGTCCAGAAGCCATCGCCGACCAGCGCGCAACGTTCGACACCATGCTGGGGCGGGTACACGGTCGGGTCTATTACAACCTGCTGGCCTGGTACCGCGCGCTGTCGCTGTTCCCGGGCTTCAAGGCTAACCGCGCCTTCATGGAGCAAATGATGGGGGTCGGAGAACCCCTGCCCGCTGCTCTGGTACACAGGATCGCGCCTGACGATCATTCAGGTCTGGATCGACTGCTGGATAGGCTGAAGCTGGTCGGAGTACTCGCGCGTCTGGTGGTCTACAACTTCCTTCTGCCGGGCGTCATCAACCGCTTCTACAGCCGCCTGAATCTGGCGCTGGCCGAGAGCGACGCGGACATCGAAGGCTTGTCGGCGACCCAGCTGGCTGCCCGCTACCGGATGCTTGAGACCCGTCTGCTGGAGCGGTGGGACGCGCCACTGATCAACGATTTCCTGTGCATGATCGCCTTTGGGGCGTCGCGGAAGGTGATGCAGACGTGGGCCGGCGACGAAGGCTTGACGCTGCATTCCGACATCATGATCGGCCAGGGCGACATCGTCTCGGCCGAACCGGCGCGACGCATTCGCGCGATGGGCGACGTGGTCCGTGGCGACGCCGTCCTGATCGAGCGACTGGCCGTCGGTGACGTCACCGCCGTCCGGACGCACGTCCGATTGGCCCGGTTGTTCGACGATTATATCGCTCGTTTCGGCGATCGCTGCACCGAGGAGCTCAAGCTGGAGAGCGTCACGCTTCACGAGGACCCGCGTCAGTTGTTGTCCGCCGTAGCAGCGGCTGCTCGAGCCGAGCCGCGCGCCGACCGCCCCGCCAATCTCGCTGAGGCGACCGACTTGCGGTTGCGCAGCCTGTTCGCCGGACGCCCGATCAAGCGACGGCTCGCGGGGGCTCTCACAGCCTGGGCCAAGACTCGCGTGCGGGATCGGGAGAATCTCCGGTTCGAGCGGACGCGGCTGTTTGGACGGGTCCGCCGGATCGTCAGAGCGTCAGGTCGTCGGCTTACCGAAGCCGGCTTGCTTGATGCAGAGAACGACATCTTCCTGCTGACCGTCGAGGAATGGCTGGGCGCCGTCGAGGGCGGTGTCCCGGATCGCGGCCTGAAGGCTTTGGTCGAGCTGCGGAGAGCCGAACACGCTGCCGATATGGCGCGTGCCGACCCGCCCGAGCGACTGACCATTCGCGGCGGTTTTCTGATCGGTTTGTCCAGCGCAGAAGCGGCGGCCGTGGTTGACGATGAGGACCCGTCAAGCCTCGTGCGGACCGGCCAGCCCTGCTGCGCCGGGACCGTCACAGCCCGCGTGCGTGTCGTCGCCGATCCGCGTGTAGAGGCACTGGAGGCGGGCGAAATCCTGGTCGCCCGTCATACCGATCCGGGCTGGATCGCCGTCTTCGCCAACGCCTCTGGCGTTATCGCCGAACGGGGCAGCCTGCTGTCCCATTCTGCCATCGTGGCTCGCGAGATGGGCGTGCCCTGCGTGGTCGCGCTGAAGAACGTCACGTCATGGCTCAAGACCGGCGATCTGGTGCGACTGGACGGCGGCACGGGTCGGGTCGAGAAGCTGGAATCCGCATCATGAGCCCGAGCACCGACCACGCCGTCTCCGAGATCGAGGGCCGGGCGCGTTTTGACCAGATCCGCTATGCCCAGGTCTGGGAGGATGCCGATGTGCTGGTCGCCGCCCTTCGCGTCCAGCCCGGAGACACCGTCGTCTCCATCGCGTCGGCCGGTGACAACGCCATCGCCCTCCTCGCGCAGGGTGCGGAGCGAGTCATCGCGGCGGACCTGAACCCGACGCAGCTCGTCTGCGTGCGTTTGCGGGTCGCGGCCTACCGGACCCTG
>DASVTM010000076.1:0-2716 GCA_036387575.1 Brevundimonas sp. | reverse complement strand
GCCAACTCGACTGCAAGCAGGATGATCGGGGCAGCAAAGATAGCCTTGCCGCCGGGAGGCCAAGGGATCAGGGCCATGAGCGACAGCACAAGGATCAGCGCGCCAATACCTCGATCACCGAACGCCTCGACCACTTCATCCAAAGTGAGACTCGCGTCGCCTACACCCAAGTCCTCCAGCACCTGCGAGAAGGTGCGGTGAGGCGGAGGAGGGGCGGGGACCAGAGACATCGGATACCGTTCAACGGCCCATTGCGGCCCGGCCGTGATGTAAGCGGGGCGGGGGCCCCACGCCAGCACTGTCGCAGAGTGTTACGACGATTTCAGGATGAAAACCCGGGCGCCTCAGTTGGACTTGACGTGCTCGGGTTTGCCCTTGCGTTTCGTGTGGGCAAAATCCTCTAGCTGCTTCTCGGTCATCGAGTCGACCATCTGTCTGGAAGCGCCCTTGAGCTCGGATTTCGGCGTGTCGCCGCGCTTTGCCGACAATGCGGCGCCGGCGGCTTTTTGCTGGGCGGCGGATTTGGCGGGCATGACGAAATCTCCTCTCTGAGGACATTTCAACGGCCAGCGCGGCCGGGCGTTCCTGCAGTCGCGGCGGCCCCGACGGGCCTTACTCGTCGTCCGTGCGGCCCCAGCGACGGTAGAGATTGTACGCCGAGACTCCGACGCAGGTCGCGCCGATGACGGCGAGTACGATGGCGATCAAGGTCGTGCCGTCCCCGCCGGGATTATCCTGGGAGGCACGCCTGAATGCGGCCATCGACATGCCGAACGACACCAGTCCGAATGCGCCCATAAGGCCGTAGGCGCCGAGCTCGCCCCACGGGATGCTGGTCGGCGCGGTTTGCTGGAGAGGCTCGTGACGGATGATATTGCCGGGCGCGAGGCGCAGCGAGCCATCGTCCTCGAACATCGGCAGGGCCTCACCGGATGTCTGATCTTCGTGCGGCCAGACCAGTCGCGGCGAGGCAAAGACGGCCCCGCCTTCAGTCGAGGTCACAATCAGTTCACCGTCGGTGCGAGGCTCGCTGACGGCGCTGATCGAGGGCCATGGATTCGGGGAGCCGGTCGGCGCAGCCGTCGGTACGGCTGAGAAGTCGGGGAACAGCACTTCCGATTCTGGCGCCAAGGCGGGGAAGGGGCGCGGGACCGGCGGCGTCCCCCACGGCGCCGAGAGATCCGTCGCCGGAACGACCGGGGCTTCAGGTGTTGCTGCCGCTTCAACGTCCGTTTCGACCGGTTGAGCGGGTTCGGGAGCGGAGATAGCGGCGGTCGTGTCTGAAGCAGAAGATACAGATTCGACGTCGGCCTCGGTGCTTTGGATCGGTTGCACCTCACTGACCGCACGGGTGGCGTGGAGGGGCGCGGGCAGGGGGCCGACGATTGAGCCGGGATAGGCTGAATACCGCTGCATCGCCTGGGCGCCCGGGTAGTTAAAAACCACGGCGGAGGACGTGAAGGCTGCGGGAGCAAGGGCAGGTTCGTCGTGGTCTGTCGCGGGCGAAGGGGGGGCTCGCAGGGCTTCCGCTTGCCGCAGGACCGGGTTCGTTTCCGAGAGTGGGGCGACGGCCTGCGGTGCTGGATCGCCCATCACCTCCGCCAACGTGGCGTCAGCCTCCGTGCCCGACTTCTCGGCAACGGTGAGCGCCGGGATCGGGGCGACCAGAAGGTCGGACAGGGCAACCGGCGAGGCGGGGTCGGCGACGAACAGGGCGCGCTCGGCGGCGCGTCGGCGTAGTGACGTCTCAGGCAGAACCGGCTCGGGCCAGCCCACAAGGGCGTCCGCCGCCTCGCCCGCAAAACCGGCGTTCAGGCGCGCCAGCACGTCGGAGCCCTGGAAACGATCGAGGCCCACGGAGTAGGCGAAACTGGCAAGAGCGTCGAACTGATGCTGGTTGAGGCGTGCCGCGACTCCCTCGTTGAGCGCCTTGACGATCGGTATGAGGTCGTATTGGAGCAGCAGTTCGGCGTCGGTCTCGCTGACCGAAGCGCCTTCGCGTGCGGACGCGGTGTGGCCGTACCCGATCACCCATTGTCCGTTGTCGCGACGGATTGCCCGCGGGCGAAAGCCCTCGAAGCTCTTGATCAGAATGACGCCCTCGCGGGAAATCTTCAGACGTTGCATGACGGGTTCAGACACGGAATGACCCAAATCGAGACAGGCGAGTTCGCCTTGAGCGAGCACCAGCAAGGCTCACGCCGGATCATGCCGCAGTGCGGCGCCGTCTGAAACCGGATTCCACTCCCAGGAGACGCAGGGACACCGGTATGCGGGGAGAACCGGCCTAAAGATCCTTAAAGAAGGACGATCGTCGCCAGTCCGAGGAAGATCAGGAAGCCGAAGAAGTCCGTGGTCGCTGTGACGAACACGGCGGACGACACGGCCGGGTCGAACTTCAGCTTGGACAGGGTGATCGGGGTCAGGACGCCGAAGGTCGCGGCCACGATCAGGTTCAGCACCATGGCGGCTCCGATGACGAGGCCGATGCGCCAGTCCTCGTTACGGAACCACAGGGCAGTGGCGATACCGATCAGGGGCGCCAGGATCAGGCCGTTGGCGAGACCTACGACGAGTTCGCGTACAAACGTACGAGGAGCGTTGGAGCTGTTGAGCTCACGCGTGGCGAGGGCTCGGACGGTGACGGTCAGGGCCTGGGTGCCGGCATTGCCGCCGATGGCCGAGACGATCGGCATCAGGATGGCCAGCGCCACGA
>DASVTM010000075.1:0-3721 GCA_036387575.1 Brevundimonas sp. | reverse complement strand
GGCGATCGCCTTGCGCATGATCTCTTCGGTGATGCCCGCGACCTTGATGTCCATCTGCAGGGACGTGATGCCCTCGCGCGTGCCGGCCACCTTGAAGTCCATGTCGCCGAGGTGATCTTCATCACCCAGGATGTCGGACAGAATGGCGAACTCGCCGGATGGCTCGAGGATCAGGCCCATGGCGATGCCGGAGACCGGACGGGTCAGAGGCACGCCTGCATCCATCAGCGCCAGCGAGGCGCCGCAGACCGAAGCCATCGAGGACGAGCCGTTGGACTCGGTGATCTCGGACACGATGCGGATGGTGTACGGGAAGTCTTCAGCCTTCGGCAGCATCGGACGGATCGCACGCCAGGCGAGCTTGCCGTGGCCGATTTCACGACGACCAGCGCCGCCCATACGACCGGTTTCACCGACCGAGTATGGAGGGAAGTTGTAGTGGAGAAGGAACTTCTCCTTGTACGTGCCGGACAGGGCGTCGACGTATTGCTCGTCTTCGCCGGTGCCGAGCGTGGCGACGACGATGGCTTGCGTTTCACCGCGGGTGAACAGGGCCGAGCCGTGGGTGCGGGGCAGGATGCCGACTTCCGAGACGATGTCGCGGACCTTGTCGAGGGCGCGGCCATCGACGCGGTGGCCGTTGTCGATGATGTCGCGACGCAGGACGTGGGCTTCGCATTCCTTGAAGGCCGTGCCGAACTTGGCGGAATCGACGCCGTCCGGGTTTTCTTCGGTCTTCACCAGAGCGGCCGAGGCCTTCTTCTTGGCGGCGCCGACGGCGGCGTGACGGTCATGCTTGCCGACGTGGGTGTAGGCGGCCTTGATGTCTTCGCCGACCAGCGACTGGATCGAGGTGACGACGTCGGAGTGGTCTTCGGCGGTGAAGTCGAAGGGCTCCTTGGCGGCGTGCTCGGCCAGTTCGATGATCGCATCGATCACCGGCTGCATGCCGCGATGCGCGAACATCAGGGCGTTCAGCATGACTTCTTCCGACAGCTCCTTGGCTTCGGATTCGACCATCATCAGGGCGTCTTGCGTGCCGGCGACGACGAGGTCGAGTTGCGAGTCAGGCAGTTGGTCGAGGGTTGGGTTCAGGACGTACTCGCCGTCGATGTAGCCGACGCGAGCCGCGCCGATCGGGCCCTGGAACGGGACGCCCGAGATCGTCAGGGCGGCGGAGGTGGCGACCATGCCGACGATGTCGGGGTCGTTCTCCATGTCGTGCTGCAGCACGGTGATGACGACCTGTGTCTCGTTCTTGAAGCCCTTGACGAACAGGGGACGGATCGGACGGTCGATCAGGCGGGAAACCAGGGTTTCCTTCTCGGTCGGACGGCCTTCACGCTTGAAATAGCCACCCGGGATCTTGCCGGCGGCGAAGGTTTTTTCCTGGTAGTTGACGGTCAGCGGGAAGAAATCCAGGCCCGGCTTGGGCGAGCGACCGTAGACGACGGTGGCGAGAACGACGGTCTCACCGTAGGTGGCCAGAACGGCGCCGTCAGCCTGACGGGCGATGCGGCCCGTTTCCAGCGTCAGCGGGCGGCCGGCCCAGTCGATCGTCTTGCGTTTGATATCGAACATGTTTCGTCTTTCGTATCCCGGGCGGCGTATTCCGCGCGGGGTCCCATCAATGGGTGGAGCGTCGGGCGTTCAGTCCTTCGGTCCATGGACAGATCGCGCCATCGCGATAAGTCCGGGAGAAGAGGACCGGTCTGGCCCTCGCGTCTGCGCCGTACGTACCGCGGCGCGCGGCTGGTCTTTAGGTACGGAAAGAGGCGCGGACGTGGCCCGCGCCTCGAAACCGTTGTCGTGGACAGCGCTTAGCGGCGCAGGCCCAGCTTGGTGATCAGAGCGGTGTAACGCTCCTTGTCGACCTTGGTCAGGTGGTCAAGAAGGCGACGACGCTGCGAGACCATCTTGAGCAGGCCGCGACGCGAGTGGTTGTCCTTCTTGTGGGTCTTGAAGTGTTCGGTGAGGTTGGCGATGCGTTCCGAAAGGATCGCGACCTGGACCTCGGCCGAGCCGGTGTCGCCAGCGGTGCGGGCGTTGTCGGCAATGACTTCGTTCTTGCGTTCAGCAGTAATCGACATCGTAGAGTCCTTTCTTGGCCTATCGCGCTTGCGCGCTACTTGAGGCCGTGGGGTCCCGGTCGTCGCCAGATGGCTCGGACCTAGAGGTTAAATACGCGGTCGGGTTCTAGCCGGCCGGCCCGCAACTGACCGAGAGCGACGAGAGTCTGACCCTGAAAGGCTGAAACGGTCCGCGAGCCATCCCGAAGGTGGCTCTTGAGCGTCTCGACCTGTCGGGGGAGCAGAACGATCGGGCGTCCCTGACGAAGCGAGAAGGCGTCCTGATCCGTAATGGCCAGCTCCGGGATGTCGTCCAGGGCGGTCGCTACGGGCAGAATGCCTTCAAAGGCGGCGTCCCTATGCACCAGATCGGTCAGGAAATCCAGAGTGACGGCGTTCTCGGTACTGAATGGCCCCACCCGCTCGCGCCGAAGGGCGCAGACATGCCCCTCGGCGCCCAGCATCACCGCCAGATCGCGGGCCAGCGAGCGGACATAGACGCCCTTGCCGGTGCGGATGGTGATCTCGACCCAGTCTTGTTGAGGATTGGCGGCGTCGGGCGCGTCGGTGACCTCGGCCTCATGGATGGTGACCTTGCGGCTGGCCAACTCGAACTCGACGCCCTCGCGCGCCAGATCATAGGCGCGCTGTCCGTCGACCTTGATGGCGCTGAACTGAGGCGGCGTCTGATCGATCTCGCCGACGAAGGTCGGCAGCGCCGCGCGAACCGCCTCGACCGAGGGCCGAACGTCCGAACGACCGATGATCTCGCCCTCGCGGTCGATGCTGTCGGTCGAGACGCCCCAGTTGATGGAGAAGCGATAGACCTTCTCCGCCTCCATCATGAAGGGGACGGTCTTGGTCGCCTCGCCGAGCGCGATCGGCAAAATGCCCGAGGCGAGCGGATCCAGCGTCCCGGCGTGCCCGGCCTTCTGGGCGTTGAACAGGCGGCGGATCTTCGAGACGGCCTCGGTCGAACCCATCTCGAACGGCTTGTCGAGGCAGACCCAGCCGTTGACCAGTTCGCCGCGCTTCTTGCGCGCCATCAGGACTCTTTCGGGTCTGACGTGACTTCGGGCTCTTCGTCTTCCTCGACGGGCGGAATGAAGACGTCGGCGCGGACGCGGGGGTCATCGAGCAGGCGGTTCAGGCGTTCGGCGGCGGCGAAGCTCTCGTCGTGGCGGAAGCGCAGATCGGGGGTGAAGCGCATGTCGATGTGACGGCCCAGCGCGCCGCGCAGGAATTTGGCGTGGGCGTTGAGCGCCTTGACGATCTCGTCGATGTGATTGGCGGTGTCGGAGGTGGCGACGCCTGCGCCCAGCGGCTCGACGAAGCAGGTTGCGTGCTTGAGGTCGGGCGACAGGCGGACTTCGGTCACCGTCACCGAGACGCCGGCGAGGGCCGGGTCGCGGATCTCGTTCTCGCGCATGACCTCGACGAGGGCGTGGCGGATCATTTCCGACGCACGCAGCTGACGTTGACTGACGAGGCCGGCGGTGGACTTGGACTTCGGCTTAAGTTTGCTCACGAGCTGATCCTTCACGCGTCGGGGATCGGACCCGACTGGAAATACGCCCTCCGAAAAGGGAAGTCGGGCGGTCTAGTCGCCTCGCACCGTGATGTCCAGTTTCAGCAGGTCAGCAGGTCAGGCT
>DASVTM010000074.1:0-12414 GCA_036387575.1 Brevundimonas sp. | reverse complement strand
GATCGGCCTGCTGCGATCCCGGGCCCGGTATTACAATACCGGGCAGGCCTGGAATCTGAAAACCTTGGATGCCCTGTGGGCGTTCCACGGGGGTCTCGACCTCGATCTGCACGACCGCCGGGGCGACCTGCTGGACGATGTCGGCGAAGCTGAGTGGCGCGCCTTGCGGCGGGGCAAATGCGAGGCCCGCAGCGCCGGCCGAGGCCATCAGCTGTCCGGGACGCCCCTCGGCTTGGGCGCTGGGCCAGGACACGACCCCACCGGCGGTGGCTCCGGCCGCAATGATCAGGCCTGCAGCGGCCCCCAGAATGAACTCTTTCCGCTTCAGCATCGTCGTTTAGCGATCCTCTTTCGGCTTCACCGGGAAGCCGTTTCGCATTCAGATATAGACCCGTCGGGGCCGAAACCAAGCCGGGCAATGGGAGGATTGTTCCCCCCGAACGTCAGTCGTGGGACGAAGTTGCGTCAGGATAGGGGCGGAGCGGGTCCGGATGGACAAGTTCGGCCAACCGGCGCTCCTCGTCGGGCGAAAGTGGTGTTTCGACGGGCTTTCCACGGAAGGAGAGGGCGATGAAAGCCCCTCCGGCCAGCAGGACTAACAGCAGAGGGCCGAACCAGAGCAGCAAGGTCGCGATGTTCACCGGCGGCTTAAACAGGATGTAGTCGCCCCAGCGGCGGACGAGGTCGGCGCGGATGGCCTGATCGCTCGATCCCGAGGCGATCTCTTCACGGACCAGACGGCGCATGTCCGCAGCGATCTCGGCCGGACTGTCGGCGATGGATTCGTGCTGACAGACGACACAGCGAATGTCCTGAAACAGCGTCTGGGCGCGCGCTTCCTGCGACGGCGACGTCAGCGGGCGGTCGGGAGCAGCGGCAGGTTCAGCCAACGCCGTGGTGGCGAGAAGAGCGAATGCGAAGGTGAGCGCGGCGCGTCTCACGCGACGCTCTCGACGGTCTCGACGGTCTTGCGGCGACCGGCGACACCGATGCGCAGACGCCGGTCAAGCAGGGACAGGACGCCGCCCAGCGCCATGATTAGAGGGCCGAGGAAGATCAGTCGCGCCCACGGATTCCAGTAGACGCGCACCGTCCACGCCTGAGCCGCTTGTGGTGTCGCCCGGCGCTCACCGAGAACGACATAAACGTCGTCGAGACCCCGGAAGTCGAGGCCGACCTCGGTCGTGGTCTGACCACCGGCGGGGAAGAAGCGACGCTCGGCGACGACGACCTCGGGCCGTCCGCCGTGGTCCGGGGTCACCGTCAAATGGCCCCGCTCGGCCAGATAGTTGGGGCCTTCGACGATATGGACCTGATCGAGCCGCACCGAATAGTGGCCTGCCTTGACCGTTCCGCCGAGCGACAGCGCTGCAGCCGCCTCGACCTTGAAACCGGTCTCGATCACGGCGCCGAGCACGAACACGCCAAGTCCGGTATGGGCCAGCGTCATGCCCCATGCGCCGAGCGGCAGGGCCTTGGCCCGGCGACCGACTTCGGCCAGCGGCACGCGGAACAGCCGCACCCGCTCGACCACCTCGGCCAGAGATCCGAGGATCAGCCAGGTGCCGATGGCGATCCCGCCTGCAGCGATGGCCTTGCGCGGCTCGAACGCCAGCCATCCGGCGAGAGCGCACAGCAGGGCCAGACCGGCGGCGATGGCGAGCCTCTGTCCTGCCCCCTTGAGGTCGCCGCGCTTCCACGCGAGCAGCGGTCCAGCGGGCAGGATCAGGAAAGCCACGACCATTAACGGCGTGAAGGTCAGGGCGAAATAGGGTGGGCCGACCGAGATGGTCGCGCCCGTCGCCGCCTGCAGGATCAGCGGATAGAGGGTGCCCAGCAGGACGGTCGCCGCCGCCGCCGTGAGGAACAGGTTGTTGAGCACCAGCGCGCCTTCGCGACTGATCGGGGCGAACAGGCCGCCTCCGGTCAGTTTGGGTGCGCGCCAGGCGAACAGGGCGAAGGCCGCGCCCGCCGTGACGCCGAGGATGCCCAGCAGCATCAGGCCGCGCTCGGGATCGACGGCGAACGCGTGGACGCTGGTCAGGACGCCGGAGCGGACGAGGAAGGCGCCGAGCATGGAAAAAGTGAAGGCCAGCAGGGCGAGGAACACGGTCCAGCCCGCCAGCGCGCCGCGCCGCTCGGTCACGACCGCGCTGTGCAGCAAGGCCGCGCCCGCAAGCCATGGCATGAAGCTGGCGTTCTCGACCGGATCCCAGAACCACCAGCCGCCCCAGCCTAGTTCGTAATAGGCCCAGAACGAGCCGAGGGTGATGCCGACGGTCAGCAGCACCCACGACGCCAGCGCCCATGGCCGGACCCAGCGGCCCCAGGCCGGATCGACGCGACCCTCGATCAAGGCGGCGACGGCGAGCGAGAAGGTCACCGAGAAACCGACGTAGCCTGCGTAGAGAAGCGGCGGATGGAAGGCGAGCGCTGGATCCTGCAGCAGCGGGTTCAGCGACGCGCCCTGAAAGGGAGCCGGATCGAGACGCGCGAAGGGGTTGGAGGTGAAGACGGCGAAGGCGAGGAACAGGCTGCCCAACAGGCCTTGCACGGCGACCGCCGAGGTCTTGAGGCCGAACGGCAGGCCTCCGGTCGAACTCGGGGCTCTCGCCAGCGCCGCGCCGAAACCGGTCATGACCAGACACCAAAGGACCAGCGAGCCCTCATGGCTGCCCCAGGCGCCGGCGACCTTGTAGAGCATCGGCTTGTCGGTGTGGCTGTTGTTAGCGACGTTGGCGACCGAGAAGTCCGACGTCACGAAGGCGAAGATCAGCGTCAGGAATGCCAGAGCCACCACGCCTGCACAGGCGACGGCCGCGCCTTGCGCCGCTCCGGCGAGCACCGGCGAGCGCCGAATGCGACCCGCGGCGGCCAGCAGGGTCTGCAGCACCGCGAGGACCAAGGCGAGGATCAGGGCATAGGCGCCGAATTCGCTGATCACAGCGTGGAGGTTCCGGTCGCGGCGGCTGATGCCTCAGGACGCCACTCGCCCTTGGCCTTGAGCTTGTCGGCGACCTCGCGCGGCATGTATTTCTCGTCGTGCTTGGCCAGCACCTGATGGGCGACGAAGGTGCGGTCGGGCTGGAACGCGCCCTGAGCAACGATCCCCTGCCCTTCGCGGAACAGGTCGGGTAGGTCGCCGCGAAAGATCACCCGGGTGGTGGCGGCGTTGTCGGTGACGCCGAAGCTGACGTCGGCGCCGTGGCGCTGGACGCTGCCCGCCTCGACCAGACCACCCAGCCGGATGTCGCGCCCGGCCGGCGCCTTTTCAGCGGTCACTTCGGAGGGCGTGAAGAAGAAGGTGACGCTGTCGTTCATCGCCCACAGCGACAGGCCGACAGCCAGCGCCAGTATCGGCGCGACGGCGGCGACGACCCACAGGCGACGGCGCGCCTTGGGCGATCTGGGAAGCCAGCTCATGTCAGGAAGGGTCCGCCCGCGGAGGGATATTCGCGGTCGTATAGCGTCCGGCGTGAGGCGCTCCAAGAGGCGCTCGTCAGCAGCGTCATCCGGCCGCGCCCAGCGAAGTGGTGGTTGCCGTGGCAAGGCGGCGCTCGAGATCGATGCGGCGTGGATCACCGGGATCCAGCGCCTTGATCAGCGGCGTCCAGAGAATCGTCGCTCCGGCCAGATCGGCGCGCTTCAAGGCGGCGTCGCCGAGGAAATAAAGGGCGCCGAGCTGACCCGGATCGCGCTTCAGGGCTTCACGGAAGGCGGCCTCGGCGTCGGCGCCGACGGCTCCATCCTGCGAGCGGACGAGGCTTTCGCCCAGACGCGACCACGTACGGGCGTCGTTGGGATCAATGGCCAGAGCCCGGCGAAACGCGGACGCCGCGCCGATCGGGTCGTCGGCGGCGAACCGCGCGGAGCCCAGCATGGTCAGCATCTGGCGGTCGTCGGGTCGCAGCCTGGCCTCGCGAGTCAGGACTGCCGCAACTTGTTCAGGCTCCAGCGGCTCGACGGATTGGGCCCAGGCCTCGACCCGCCTGTCATAGGTCTGGTCGCCATACCCGGGCTTGCCGATGATCCAGTAGAGGCCGAGCGCGGCCACCGCCGTCAGGATCAGGCCCGCCAGCACCCAGCGGCGGTCGGTTGGTCGGGAGTGCAGTTCGACGGGCCCGGTACGCGTCGCCAGAAGACGACGTCCGGCCTCCGCTCTGGCAGAAGCCCAAGCGTCCTCTGTGAGCAGGCCACGCGCTTTCAGGCGATCCAGCTCGGCCAGTTCTCGGGCGGCGGCGTCCGGCTCGCCATCGACGACAACGTCAACGCCACGGCGTGCGCCGGTCAGCACCAGCAGCGCCGCCATCGCGGTCACCAGTGCAGTCATGATCCAGAAGGCCGTCATGTATGGGGTAGTAGCGGATCGCGCGCGCGGCGGCGAGGTCCGTAACGGTCTTCTGGCCAGCTCTTTCGGCGGGATCTCCGTCCGGACTTTACGCCGAACGCTTCATGGGTGCGGGACCGCCCGCGACCGCAGCGCGACGGCGCACCGCGCGTGCTTCGGTCACCGCTCCGATTTGCTCGAGGAACCGGGCCGCCATCGCGGCCCGTTCGAGCGCCGGGGTCTCCTCGGGAGCGTCGCCGGCATTGACCTCCTCGATAACCAGATCGCCGTACTCGCTCAGTTGAACCGTCAGCGACTGGATCAGGGCGCCACGTTGGGCCTCGCAACCGAACGGCGCGGCCAGATTTCGCAACAAGGCGACCATGGCCAGGGCGTCAGTCGCCGCCTGCACGAGTTTCGGCTCGATCGCGATCTCCAGCCTGGGCACGGCGCGCGTCATCCGACCCGCAGTCTGGACCTTCTGCATCGGCGTGGTCTTGTCTACCACCCGGGTCACACCGCTGAGCAGTTCGCCAAGACGCTTGCCGATCCGCACCCGCGCATCACGCAGCGTCTTCCCCCAAGGCCCTTCACGATCCAGATGGATCGTGGCGTCGAGCTCCTGAAGGACGTCGGCGCACCAGATCAGATCGGCCCGCAGACTGGCGATCGGGTGGCCGGGTTGGAAGGCGGAGACCCGCTGAGCGCGTACCTGGACACCCGCGATCAGCCGTTCGACGAACGTCGCCAGCTCGCTTTCGGATAGAAAGGCCTCTCGGGCGGCGGCGCTCGACGTGTGAACGACCAGTCGCAGAACCAGCGCGGCATCGGCCAGATGAGCGAACAGGATGTCGAGCAGGCGCTGTGCGCCATCCGACGTCATGGCCGAAGCGTCGCGGATCAACAGCCTCAGCTCGGCGAGCTGATCGCCGTCGGGTCGACCGACCCATGCCTTGAGCGACGGCAGGGCGCGATGGACAAGCCCTCCGAAGTCGCAGGCGTGGCCCAGATCTATGAGACCCCGGGCGCGTGACTCGGGATCGCAGAGGCCTGCGGGCCAGACGGCCTCAGGCTGGTCACGAACGGCGGCGGCCGCCGAGGCGTACAGACGGCCGCAGACGGCCGCAGTACGGCTGGCCTCCCGATCGTCGTCAGTGTCCAGCAGGGGCAACAGATCCTGTTCTCGGGCGGCAGCGAGATTCCAGAGACGCGGCAGGACGCCGGCGGGAAAGGTCATCGCTTCCACGCCATCCGGACGCGGGTGGAACAAGGGAGCAAGCGCTCCGAATCCCCTCGCGCGGCGGGCGCGGTGGATGCTCTCCTGAGACAGCATCAGTTCGAGATCGCGCGCCTTGTCGCCCGGCATGCCAGCGACGGCGAGGCTCAGCATCCGCAGCGTGCGATCCGGCACGCCTCCGATCAGTTGGCCCAGGGCCATGCGATGGGCGACCGACAACTCGGCCATAAAACTCTACCTCGCGGAAACACCGTTCCAACCAATAGATTAGAACCGCCGGGTTAATGCTTCGTCCAGCGATGGACGAAGATCAGAGCTCAGCGGCAGGCAGCTCGAGGATTGCTTTCAAGCCCCCGAGGTCGCTGGCGGACAGCGTCAGCCGCCCCCCGTACGCCCGGGTCAGGTCGTCGACGATCGACAGGCCGAGACCCGAGCCCGGCGCGCCCTCGTCCATCCGCTGCCCGCGCTTCATCGCCGTCTCTCGCTGTTCCAGTGGAATGCCCGGACCGTCGTCCTCGACCACCACGATCATGTGTCCGAGGCCGCTCGCACCAGCCGAGACCCGGACACGCCGCTTGCACCATTTGCAGGCATTCTCGATCAGATTGCCGAGAATTTCCTGCAGGTCCTGCCGTTCGCCGAGGAAGCCAAGCTCGTCCGGCGCGCGCCAGTCAATCTCCACGTCTTTGGCCTGGAAAACGCGCTCCAGCATGACCGCCAGTTCATCGACCACCTCGCCCACGGGGGTGCGTTCGCCCAGACCGTGGGCCGCGCGGGCGGCGGCGCGGGCGCGACGCAGATGGTGGTCGACCTGGCCTTTCATAACCTCGGTCTGGCGACGGACGAGGTTGGCCAGCGGATCGTTATTTCCCTCAGCCTCGGCCAGCATGACCGAAAGGGGTGTCTTCAGGGCGTGGGCCAGGTTGCCGACATGGGTTCGCTGACGCTCGACCGTTTCCTGATTGTGGTCCAGCAGCTGGTTCACCTGCTCCGCCAGAGGCGCGATCTCGACCGGATAGGCGCGCTCGATCCGCGCCGCCTTGCCCTTGCTGACATTGGCGATTTCAACCCGCAGATCATACAGCGGGGCGAGACCGATCCGCACCTGAATGAACACCGCCGCCATGAGGCCGAAGCCCAGCAGCGCCAGCGATATCCATGTCAGTGTGGCGAAGTCGCGCGTGTCGGCGTCGATGGTCGAGCGGTCGATGGCTGCAAGAAAGACCACGGGCTGTGAGCGCCCTGGCAGGACCTTGACCGTGGCCGCGACCCGCAACGGCTCTCCGATCGGACCGATGGCGTTGTAGGTGATAGTCTGGCCAGGGGCGTCGCGAAGGCGCGGCGGCAGGTCGCGCGGAATGACGATGTCGCTGTCCCAGATCGACAGCGACCGGTTCAGGATGACGATCTGGCCGTTGGGTGCGAACTCTCCCGTCGACCAGTATTTGCCAGAGGCGAGGTCGAGCGTCCGCTGATCCACGATCTGGGGCGTGACGATGCCGGTGTCGGTCGCGGTAGTCTTGGCGACGAGGGTATCGACCGTGGTGTTGAGCACGCCGCCCAGCCGGCGCAGGCCGGATTCCTGAAACTGCGAGGTCAGGACGAAGCCGGTGACGATCAGCGCCGCCGCGATCCAGGCCGAGGCCAGCAGGATCAGGCGGCGTGTGAGAGAGCGCCCGGGTCGAAGGCGCCAGCGGGAAAACAAGGCCTTGGGCGTGGCGAGATCGGCAGTATCAGGAACGACGACAGCCGTGTCGATGGACGTGTCCGTCATCGCCATGGCTTGCTGGCCGTGGCGCTCACGCCTCGACGGTCTCGCCGGGCAACGGGGTCAGGCGATAACCCAACCCGCGCACGGTCTCGATCCGGTCTGAGCCGACCTTCTTCCGCACCCGGCCGATGAAGACTTCGATGGTGTTGGAGTCGCGGTCGAAATCCTGATCGTACAAGTGCTCGACAAGCTCGGTGCGGCTGATCACCCGGCCCTGATGCATCATCATGTAGTGGAGCAGTCGGTATTCGAGCGACGTCAGACGCAGGGGCTCGCCATTGACGCTGGCCCGGGCCGCACGGGGATCGAGCCGCAGACCGCCACAGGAAAGCGTCGCCGAGGCGATCCCGGCCGAGCGCCGCAGCAGAGCCCGCAGGCGCGCGAGCAGCTCTTCGGTGTGAAAGGGTTTTGTCAGGTAATCGTCGGCGCCGGCGTCAAAGCCCGAGACCTTGTCCGACCATGCGCCACGCGCGGTAAGGATCAGGACAGGCGTCGTCTTGCCGTCGCGCCGCCAGCGCTCGAGCACCGAAACGCCGTCGATCTTTGGCAGGCCGAGGTCGAGCACCACGACGTCATAGGGTTCAGTGTCGCCAAGGAAATGCGCCTCTTCGCCATCGGCCGCATGATCCACCGCATAGCCGGCATCGCTCAGGGCGCCTTTCAGCTGGCGCGACAGGTCAGCGTCATCCTCGACAAGCAGAATTCGCATGGTTCAACGTTCTCCGAGGATACGGCCCGAACGGGCGTCGACGGTAATATCGACGATCCGCCCGCCGGGATATTCCCAGCGCACCACATAGGCGTCGCCCTGAGGCCGGACGCCCAGCATACGGCCTTCGCGACCGGATTGCACCCGGCGCACGATATCACCGAGGCTCATCCGTTGGCCGTCTTCGGCCTGTTCACGCGCCTTGTCGCGGCGCTGTCCGTCGATTTGCAGGACCGGGATAACATCCTGCACCCCGAGCAAAATCCCCGGGAGGGAAGCAGCCTGAACTGCGCCGCCGAGAGGAGCGGCGGCGATCAGAAAGGCCAGAAGGATGTCGCGAGCGCGGATCATGAAATGAGGCATACAGGGAACGCTCTGAACGGCGTCTGAACGCCACATTAAGGACTGCAGCCCTGATGGGAAGGGCAGGCGGAGAACCATGCTCGCGCGCGAGGACGATCCGTCATGCGCCATGACCGCCAAGCCACCTTTCGCATTTGTCATGATGATGAACCGAACCTGACCCGCGCTGTTCAGGTCGGGCTCAGGCCGGGGGTGGTTATCTGCAGTCATCGCTGGCCACCCCGGCCCCCGACGAACAGAACTCCAAGGAGTGATCCGATGTTCAAGAAGATGATTGTCCCCGCCCTCGTTCTGGCCGCTACGTCGGTCGCCGCCATGCCCGCCGCCGCCCAGTCGTATCACGGTCAAGGCCACGGCTCGAACCGCCCCCCCGTCGTTTCGGCCGGCTATGGCAACTGGCAGTCGATCAACCAGCGCCAAGCCAATCTTGACCGCCGCATCGATGTCGGCATCCGCAACGGTTCGCTGAGCCGTCGTGAAGCGACCCGTCTGCGCAGCGAGTTCAACAGCCTCTCGCGGCTTGAGGCCAGCTATCGCCGTGGTGGCTTCAGCGGTTGGGAACGCGCCGACCTCGACCGTCGCTTCGACCGTCTCGCGGCCCAGATCCGCAACGAACGGCACGATCGCGACGACCGCCGTGGTCGCGGCTAAACCGTACCTCTGAAGTCCAGTCATGGGGCGCGATCCGCGAGGGTCGCGCCCTTCGCCGTTTCAGGATCAGGGGCGCAGCCGCAACCGGCTCTCGATCGTCGTCACTGCACGGCCCCGGATCAGCACACGGTCTCCGACGACTTCGGTCTCAAAATCGGCGCCCCGTCCCGGATAAACCTGCCGGAACCGCACGATTCCACGACCCAACTTGTCGGCATAGAGCGGCGCGAGAATGCAGTGAGCGGAACCGGTCGCCGGGTCTTCGTCGATGCCGCAGCCGGGACCAAAGAAGCGATCGACGACATCGACATCGGTTTCGTCGGACACGGCGGCGATCACGACCTGGCCACTCTCCCCTCCTTGGGCCTCGAACCGCGCCAAAGCCTTCAGGTCCGGATCGCATCGACGCACCGTCGCGGCATCAGCGAGGATGGCGACGAGGTATCGCCCGGACCAAACCTCTACCGGCTCCTCGCCAAGCGCTTCGGCCAAGCCCGCAACCTCTGCCGAGCGGCGAGGCGGATCGGCGGGCAGATCCATCTCGAACCGGTCGTGCAATCTGCGCACCACCAGAGGTCCGGATCGGGTGTCGAAAGTGACGGCGTCAGCTTCGAGCGCCATCTCGACCAGCAAGGCCGCGCCTGAGGCGAAGGTCGCGTGACCGCACAGATCCACCTCCATAGCCGGCGTAAACCAGCGTAGGTCGAAGCGCGCGGGATCCGGCGTCCGACGCAGGAAAGCGGTCTCGGACTGGTTGTTTTCCATGGCCATCGCTTGCAGCCAGACGTCTTCCGGCCAGACATCGAAAGGCTCAACCACACAGGCGGGATTGCCCATGAACGGGCGGTCTGCAAAGGCGTCTATGGTCCACTGGCGCATGGGTGGGCGTCTCCTCAGGCGGTGAGAACGGTGAGTTCCGGCCAGCGCGCTTTTGCCTTGGCCGTCACCTTCGCCCAGTCCTTGGCCAGTGGCCGCAGGGGGTTGGGGCGTATGACCATGTCGAACACGTCTTCCAGACCGAACGGCGCGACCACGGTGATGCTGTCATCAGCCTCCAGCCGGACCCCGACGGCGAAGGCCGGCGCCACGAACCGGGGAAGCGCGTCAGCTGTCGATGCGAGCGGGCCATAATCCTCGCCAAACTTGTCTTTGAACCAGAGTGGCACGCGGCACTGGTTGCGGGCCTCGACGCGGCTGCGCAGCGGTTCGTCGAAGGCGGCGGCGACGCGCTGGATCACGGCGTCCTCAGCGTCCCATGAGGTGTCATGGTCGAAATAGCCGAGGTCGAAATCGTTGACGCCATGGCCGGGTACGCGACCGGTGACGTCGTTCCAGACGCTCTGATAGACCGAGCCCGAGAACACCAGCCAATCGGGAAGCTCAAGCGAGCGGACCGTGGCCAGGACGGTCATCAGGTCCGGATAGCCCCGGACGATCGTCACCAGCCGGTTCTCGAGTTCGGTCATCGTTTCCCCAATGGCCAGCCGTGGTCGAGCGGTCCGTGGCCTTGGCCCAGACCGGGAGCGAGCCGGATAGCCTCGGCGACATAGGCCCAGGCTTCGGCGACGGCGACTTCGAGCGGCAGCCCCTTGGCCAGACCGGCTGCACAGGCGCTGGCCAAGGTGCAGCCGGTGCCGTGGGTCGAGGTCGTGTCGATGCGCGGCCCCTCCAGCAGGGTCTCGCCGGTGGAAGTCATCAGCACGTCGATAACCGTGTCGCTGTGCACATGCCCGCCCTTCATCAGAACGGCTTTCGCGCCCATCGCCAACAGGGCCTCGCCGGCCCGACGCTGGCCATCCAGATCGATGACCGTCAATCCGGTCATGGCCTCGGCCTCGGGGGCATTGGGGGTCAGCAGGGTCGCGCGGGGGATCATCAACGACCGCACCGCCTCGATCGCATCGGACGCCAGCAGCGACGCGCCGCCCTTGGCCACCATGACCGGATCGACGACCACGGCGGCGTGCGAGGTGTCGAGGATGGCGGCGACACGCTCCACCACCTCGACCGTGCCGAGCATCCCGGTCTTGATCGCGTCGGCGCCGATGTCGTCCAGAACGGCCCTCGCCTGCTGTTCGATCAGGTCGAGCGGCAGGGGGAAGACGCCGTGAACGCCGAGGGTGTTCTGCACCGTGATGGCGGTGATGGCAGTCGCCGCGTAGGCGCCCATCATCGTCACCGCCTTGATGTCCGCCTGAATGCCCGCACCGCCGCCAGAGTCCGAACCGGCGACGATGAGGACGCGGCCGGGTATGATGCGCAGCGGCGCGATGCGGGATTCGACAACCATGCGTTCAAATGCGTCAGCCGCACCGAACCGGCAAGAGGGACGTTAGTTAACGCCTGCCGCTTCGACCGCCGCCTGAAGCCTCAACGCCTGAACGGTTTCGCGTACGTCGTGGACCCGGACCATCCTGGCGCCACGCCGGACTCCTTCGAGCGCGAGGGCCAGCGAGCCGCCCAGCCGGTCTGCGGGATCGGTGGCGGTCGGGTCAACGGTCTGGATGGTGCGCTTGCGACTGGCTGCGTAAAGGACGGGAAAACCGAGCGTCACGAGGGCATCCAGCCGCGCCGTCAGGGTCAGGTTGTGAGCGACGGTCTTGCCAAAGCCGATGCCCGGATCGAGCCATATCCGCTCGCGTGCGACGCCCGCTGCGATGGCTGCCTGAGCCCGCTCGGCCAAATAGGAGACGACCTCCGCCACGACGTCGTCATAGGTGGGCGCGGCCTGCATGGTGCGCGGCTCGCCCTTCATGTGCATGAGGACGACGTCGCATCCTAACGTCACCGCCGTCCTGAGACTGTCTGGCGAAAAGCCGAGCGCGGAGACGTCGTTCCACATCGTTGCGCCGACCGAGACTGCAGCTTCGGCGACTTCTGGCTTGAGGGTATCGATGCTGAGGGGGCCGTCCCAACGCGCCCGAATGGCTTCGATCACTGGGGCCGTGCGCGCGATTTCCTCTGCGGCATTGACCGGTTCAGCGCCCGGACGGGTGCTTTCACCACCGATGTCGAGGACGTCCGCGCCCTGTTCGACCAGCCGCATCGCGTGGGCGACCGCCGCCTCCACCGTTGCCAGCCGCCCGCCATCCGAGAAGCTGTCGGGCGTGACGTTGACGATCCCCATGACGAGAGGCCGTGTCAAAGCGCTCACTGCGACTTGCCTTGCGGATGAAAAGTCTCGCCCCGCGCCAGCATCTCGACGAGCCGTGCGATGGCCTTATGCCGCCCCGCCTCGGTCTTCAGCGATTGCATGCGAAAGATCAGCGCGAACCGGTTCTGGGCGGTCAAGGTGGCAAAGGTCACGCGGGCCTCAGCGTCTGCATCAATGGCCGCTTGCAGATCGTCAGGGATGG
>DASVTM010000073.1:0-1789 GCA_036387575.1 Brevundimonas sp. | reverse complement strand
AGCGGATCAGCGGGCGCGCAGCCTCGGCCGAACTCGGCTTTTTGGGGGTGGCGCGTTGGCGTGATGGCGGATCACCGCCAGCAGGGCGAAGGCCATCATCACCAAGCTGACATGCCGATGCCAACCATGCCAGGAGCGGGTCTCGTTGTGAGTGAGCCCGAGCTCGGTCTTTGCCGTCTCGAACGCGTCCTCGATGGCCCAACGCTGCCCTTCCACTGCTACCAGGACCGCGATCGGCGTGCCGGCCGGGCACCAGGTCGTGAAGTAGGCCCGTTCGCCGTCACTCAGGCTGCGCCGGATCAGGAGCCCTCGCGTCCACACACCGGTCTGGTCGTAGCCGGCACCATCGAGGTCGGCGAGTTCGCAATAGGCCCAGTCGTAAAGTCGTGCGCCCTTCGTCCCGTCGCCGGCCGAGAGGCGCACCCAGGCCGAGGGCGCGAGGCCGTTGGCGATCGCCTCGGCGGTGCCGGCCACCGGCGGCTTGCCGACCCACGAATTGAACGCGTGATCGCTGTTGACCCCGAGCACGTAGCCCTTGCCCGCCCGGCGCAGAGCTTGTCCGATGTCGCCGACCCCGTACACGGTGTCGGCTGCCACCCAGGAAAACGGCACGCCGGCGGCCATCGCCCGTTCGATCATCGTCAGGGCCAATCCTGGCTTGGTCGCGAAGGTCGTCCCCTCCGGCACGTGGGCGGCGGCCAGCCGGGCCGGGTCCGAGGTCCAGGTCTTGGGCAGGTACAAGGCCCGATCGATGAAGGCATGACCGTGCCGAGAGGCGTAGGCCGCGAACACGCCGATCTGACAGTTCGTGATCTTGCCGGCCGAGCCGGTGTACTGGCGATGCACGCCGCAGGAAGCCTTGCCCTGCTTGAGGAAGCCGGTCTCATCGAGAACCAGAACCGCGTCCGGGTCGGCCAGCGTCTCCAGGGCGTAGTCCCGCACCACGTCGCGCAGGGCGTCGGCATCCCAGCGCCCTCGCCCGAGCACGGCCTGTTGACGCCAAGGCCCAGGATCGCCCGCGGCTTCGGCTCGCATCCAACCTGTCTTGCGCCGCTCAGCGCCGAGCAGTCCGTCCAGAAACGCTCCCGCCGAGGCGGCCACCCTCTCCTGGCTGAAGAGCGGCCGCATGCGCCCCTTCACCGCCCGCAGCGACGAGGCCCGCAACTCCAGGGTCGCCTCGATCGAGGTTCCCGACGTCCATGATGCGCGAATCATGGTGACGCAGAGAGTCAGAACTCAGATAAAAACGCAACTGTAATGTTAGTGTCTGTCCGAAGACATATTGAGCGATAGGAGCGGCTTGTGATTCAAGGGGCTTTTAGGAGCCTCTGCGGATGTGGACGAAGGAGAACCGGGGCAGCTACGATCGGAGCGGTTTGCGCTATCCGAGCGATCTGACGGATGAGGAATGGAGGCTTGTCGCTCCCCTGATCCCACCGGGTAAACGCGGCGGCGGCAAGCGGAGCGTGAACCTGCGGGCGGTGGTCGACGGGCTGATGTACGTGCTGAGCACGGGATGTCAGTGGCGTGCGATCCCAAAGGACTTGCCGCCGCGCAGCACGGTCCACGGCTATCTCGATCTGTGGGATTACGACGGGACGCTGGAGCGGATCCATCACGCGTTGTTCGTGCAGTGTCGGGAGCAGGCGGGACGGGAGGCCAGTCCGACGGCGGGCATCATCGATAGCCAGAGCGTCAAAGGCGCGGACAAGGGGGCTCTGCGATCGACCCGTCGGGCTACGACGCCGGCAAGAAGATCAAGGGCAAGAAGCGGCACGTCCTCGTCGAC
>DASVTM010000072.1:0-11102 GCA_036387575.1 Brevundimonas sp. | reverse complement strand
GACTCCACGCCGCTGGAAAACCTCGAGCCCGGCTCGATCGAAGGCGCCATGGTCTATGCCCCTCCCGGCGTGCTGGAGCGGCGCTACACCCTGGCCCTCGCGTTGAAGGCGCTGAAGGTCGGTGGTCGCCTCGACGTCATGGCCCCCAAGGACAAGGGCGGCTCGCGTCTCAAGAAGGAACTGACGGCGTTCGGCGTCGAGATCGGCGAGACGGCCAAGGCCCACCATCGCCGCTGCGTCGTGATCAGACCGGAAGCCATGACCGGTATCGAGGAGGCCATCGAGGCAGGCGCTCCGCGTCTGGTCGAGGGGCTGGAAGCTTGGTCGCAACCCGGCGTCTTCGCCTGGGACCGCATCGATGGAGGCTCCGCCCTGCTGGCCGAAGCCCTGCCGCCTCTGAAGGGCAAGGGCGCGGACCTCGGCTGTGGCTACGGTGCGCTCGCGACAGTGGTTCTGCGCTCGCCCGCAGTAACGTCATTGCGGCTGGTGGACATGGATCGCCGCGCAGTTGAGGCTGCGAAACGCAATGTCGACGATCCACGCGCGACCTTCGAATGGACGGACACGCGCACGTTGGAAGACACGAGCGATCTCGATTTCATCGTCATGAACCCGCCCTTCCATGACGGCGGCGCCGAAGACCGCAAGCTGGGTCAGGCCTTCATCCGCAAGGCCGCCGGAATGCTGAAAAAGGGTGGCGTACTGTGGCTCGTGGCCAACCGGCATCTGCCCTACGAGACCGAGCTCAAGGAAGCCTTCAAGCGCGTGACCCCGGTCGGCGACGGCGGCGGTTACAAGCTGTTCGAGGCGATGAAGTGAAGCGCGCTCAAGCAGCCCGATGGACGATAGCGCAATGACGAAGATCCCGACCTCTCGCGTGGACAAGCTGCTCGGTTCGATGGGCTACGGCTCGCGGACCGAGATTGCGCGGCTGGGCAAGGTCGGGGGCATCGTGCTGGACGGCGTCGATCTGACGGACGTGTCGAAGCGTATTCCGGTGCCGTCGGACCTGCCGTCCCGTATGGCGATCGACGGTCAGCCGCTGGACCCGGTTCCGGGGCTCGTCATGCTGCTGAACAAGCCGCTGGGCATGACTTGCTCCCACAAGGAAGACGGCGCGCTGGTCTATGACATCCTGCCCGAGCGCTGGAAGCGGCGCGATCCGGCGATCTCGACCATCGGCCGGCTGGACAAACAGACCTCCGGTCTGTTGCTGCTGACCGACGACGGCGACCTGCTGCACCGGGTCATCAGCCCCAAAAAGCATGTCGCCAAGGTCTATCGCGCGACTCTGGCTCGTCCACTCGTCGGCACCGAAGGCGAGTTGTTCGCTCAAGGCGGGCTGGTTCTCGAAGGTGAGGACAAGCCTTTGGCCCCCGCTCATCTTGAAGTGATTTCCCCAAACGAGGCGCGCCTGACGGTGACCGAGGGCCGCTATCACATGGTCCGCCGCATGTTCGCCGCCGCCGGCAACCACGTGGAAGCCCTGCATCGTGAACGCATGGGTGGTCTGGCTCTGCCGGACGATCTGGCTCCCGGAGAGTGGCGGCTGCTGACGCCGGACCAGATCGCGCTGATCTTTGAGCCCGAGTCTGCCTAACGCTGCTTGGCCCGGTTTTCAGGGCAACGATACGCCTTTAGGCGTAGCCCGCGATGGGCTAGACTATCAGCATGCTGGAATACTCTGTCGAGGAAGCCCAGGTTCGGTTTTCCGAACTCATCTCGCGCGCCGAAGGTGGTGAGCGGATAGCCATTCGTCGCGGCGAACAGGTCGTCATTCTTCGGGGTCTGACAGAGGCACCTGCAAAGAAGCGCCGTTCGCCTTTGCCTCGCCCATGACAGGCGTAAAAATCTGCGGCCTCACCACCGTCGAAACCCTCGACGTTGCACTCGACGGCGGCGCAAGTTTCGTCGGCGCGGTGGTCTTCCCTAAAAGCCCGCGACACATCACGCCGATGGAGGCCGCGACCCTGTTCGAGCGAGCCCGGGAGCGGGCGCTTATCGTGGCCGTGGTCGTTAATCCGGACGACGATTTACTGGCTGACATCGCTGCGATGCTCAAGCCGGACTTTATCCAACTGCATGGCTCAGAAACCCCAGCCCGCGCTGAGCAAATCCGCACGCTGACCGGAGCAGGCATCATCAAGGCCCTGCCGATCCGCACGCACGAAGATTTCGCGCCGGCGATAGAATGGGAGCCTTTCGTCGATCACCTGATGTTCGACGCCAAGCCGGTCGAGGGCTCGACTCTGCCTGGCGGTGTCGGTGCTTCCTTCGACTGGAGCCTGCTGGCGGACCGCGCGTTCCGTCAGCCCTGGTTCCTCGCGGGGGGTCTGAACCCCGCCAACGTGGCCGAGGCGATCCGGATTTCCGGCGCGCCTTTGGTCGACGTCTCCTCTGGCGTGGAAACCGCCCCGGGTGTTAAGGACGCCGGCCGGATCGCGGCCTTTCTGGAAGCGTCGCGCCGGTCGTAATTCCGACGACTGCTTGCCTGAGAGTCTCCGCCGTGAACGCAATCATCCCAAACCAGTACGCCATGCCTGACGCCGAGGGCCGGTTCGGCCCTTATGGCGGGCGGTTCGTCGCCGAGACCCTTATGCCGTTGGTGCTCGAGCTCAACACTGCCTACGAGGCGTGCAAGGCGGATCCGACCTTCCAGGCCGAGCTCGACAGCTTCCTGACCCACTATGTTGGACGGCCCAGCCCGCTGTATTTCGCCGAGCGTCTGACCGAGCATCACAACGCGGCCAACATCTGGTTCAAGCGCGACGAGCTGAATCACACCGGCGCGCACAAGATCAACAACTGCATGGGTCAGATCCTGCTGGCCATGCGGATGGGCAAGAAGCGGATCATCGCCGAGACTGGCGCAGGTCAGCATGGCGTGGCGACGGCGACCGTCTGCGCCCGCTTCGGCCTGCAATGCGTCGTCTATATGGGCGCGACCGATGTCGAGCGTCAGTCCCCTAACGTGTTCCGCATGAAGCTGTTGGGCGCCGAGGTGGTGCCGGTGACCTCGGGTCGCGGCACGCTCAAGGACGCCATGAACGAGGCGATGCGCGACTGGGTCACCAACGTCGGCGACACCTATTACCTGATCGGCACGGCGGCCGGACCGCATCCCTATCCGGCCATGGTGCGCGATTTCCAGTCGGTGATCGGCAAGGAGACCAAGGTTCAGATGATGGACCGGCGCGGCAAGTTGCCTGACGCTCTGGTGGCTGCGATCGGCGGCGGATCCAACGCGATCGGCCTGTTCCATCCTTTCATCGAGGACGCGGGCGTTCGATTGATGGGAATCGAGGCGGCGGGTCGGGGACTGGACGGTCCCGACCACGCGGCTTCCATTCAAGGCGGGCGCCCCGGCGTTCTCCATGGCAATCGGACCTATCTGCTTCAGGACGAGGACGGTCAGATCCTCGAGGGGCATTCGATCTCCGCGGGTCTCGACTATCCGGGGATCGGTCCCGAGCACGCCTGGCTCAAGGACATCGGTCGGGCCGAATATCTTGCTGCAACCGACGCCGAGGCGCTGGAGGCGTTCCAGCTTTGCGCCAAGCTCGAAGGCATCATTCCCGCTCTGGAACCCAGCCACGCACTCGCTCGTGTCGGCGAGATCGCGGCCGAGGTCGGCAAGGGCGGCGACGTGGTGCTGAATATGTGTGGGCGGGGCGACAAGGACATCTTTGCGGTGGCCAAACATCTGGGCGTTGAGTTGTGAGCATGAAAATCCTGAGCCTCGCCGCTGCGGCGACTCTCGCCCTGTCCAGCGCCGCTTCGGCGCAGGTTGTGGCGGATCAAACACCGGCTGCCGGGACGCCCGTTCCCTGGAGCCAGACGACCCGCACGCCTGCGCCAGCGGCGGCTCCAGCCCCGGCCGCGCAGGGGGCTCCGGTCGCCGCTCCGCTCGATCTCCAGATCCCCGAGATTACCGGGACGGCGGGAGACCCCACATGCGGCGGTCGTCCTGCGCTCACGCAGCAGGCGTTCTGCATCCAGACGACGCAGGCCGCGATGCAGACCGTCGCCGATCAATATGACGCGGCGTTCCAGAAGCAGGGCTGGCTCGCCGCTGGCGGCAAGGACAATCTAACCGTCTATGTGAAGCGCAAGGACGGCGGCGGCTGCACGGGCTTCCAACTCATGGCCTTCGCCGACGAGACCCGGCAGGCGGCCCCCGGCGCGCCCGGCTATTTCGCCTTCGCCACCATTCCCGGCGATGTCTGTGCGGCGCGTCCAGAAACTCCGGCTGCTGCTCAATGACTACCTCTCGTATCGACGCCCGCTTTGCTTCGCTGAAGGCCGAAGGCCGGGCCGGCTTCGTGGCCTATGTGATGGCCGGAGACCCTTCGGGCGAAGAGTCTCTGGAAATCCTGCGCGGCCTGCCGGCGGCCGGCGCCGACATCATCGAACTGGGCTTCCCGTTCAGCGATCCGATGGCCGAAGGGCCGCCGATCCAGCGCGCCGCGTTGCGAGGCCTGAAAGCGGGCCTGACACTCAGAGGCACGCTCTCGTTGGCCGCCGAGTTCCGCGCCGGTGACGCTGACACCCCCCTGATCCTGATGGGCTATCTGAACCCCATCGAATCCTATGGCTACGAGGCCTTCGCGCGGGACGCGGCGGTGGCGGGCGTGGACGGCTGTATCGTCGTGGACTGCCCGCCAGAGGAAGCCGATCCCCTGTCTGATGCTCTAGACGCTGCTCAAGTCTCGCTGATCCGACTGGCCACGCCGACCTCCGACGATGCGCGGCTGGAGATCATCGCCCGGCGGACCTCGGGCTTCGTCTATTATGTCTCCGTGTCTGGCGTGACCGGCGTGAAGGAGGCGCAGGCCGTCTCGGTCGCCCCGGCCGTGGAACGTGTGCGCAAGGCGTCTGGTCTGCCGGTCGCCGTCGGCTTCGGGGTCAAGACGCCCGAACGCGCCGCCGAGATCGCCCGCGTCGCCGATGCGGTCGTCGTCGGCTCGGCTCTGGTCGATGAAGTCGCTCTGGCGCTCGCCGCCAACCAGCCGGTCGCCCCTCGCGTACTGGCCAAGGTTAAGGCGCTCGGCGACGCGGTGCGGGGTGCGCGCGTAGGCGAAACGGTCTAGAGAGCCGCCTATGTCCGATCCCAAAGTCCCGTCCGAAAAGCCTCAGCCCGAGAAGAGGGGAGGCTGGCTCAGCCGCTTCGCCCCCGGTGTCCGCAAGATCGTCAGCCGCCGCGCCGACACGCCCGACAATCTCTGGGTCAAGGATCCGGACTCGGGCGAGATGCTGTATCGCTCCGACCTCGAGACATCCCTGTGGGTGACTCCGTCGGGCCGCCACATGCGCCTGAACGCCGAACAGCGTCTGCGCTATACCTTCGACGACGGTCGCTACGAGGCGATCGACACGCCCGACGTGCCTGAGGACCCGCTCAAATTCTCGGACGGCAAATCCTACAAGGATCGTCTCAGCGCGGCGCGCAAGGCTGCGGGCCGCAAGGACACGATGATGATCGGCTTCGGCGACGTCGACGGGACGCCCGCCGTCGTCATCGTTCAGGATTTCAGCTTTATGGGCGGGTCGTTGGGCACGGCGGCCGGTGAGGCCTTCATCGCCGCCGCCCACGCCGCCATCGCGCGCAATGTGCCGCTGGTCTGCTTCACCGCCGCCGGCGGCGCCCGAATGCAGGAGGGCGCGCTGAGCTTGATGCAGATGGCCCGTTCGACCTTGGCGGTTCAGGAAGTGAAGGCGGCTCAACTGCCCTACGTCGTCGTCCTCACCGATCCGACCACGGGCGGCGTGACCGCCAGTTACGCCATGTTGGGCGATGTGCATCTGGCCGAGCCGGGCGCCCTGATCGGCTTTGCGGGCGCACGAGTGATCGAAAGCACCATCCGCGAAAAGCTCCCGCCGGGCTTCCAGCGCGCCGAATACCTTCAGGAAAAGGGCATGGTCGACAAGGTTGTCGCCCGAGCGGACCTGCCTGCGACCCTCGGCGCGATCCTGTCGATGCTGATGGGCGGCAAGCGCCGCGTCGCCTGACCTCAAGTCTGGTCTGAAGGCTTCAGGGCCGGTCGCGGCCCGGCAAGGCTGCGATCTCGGCGTCGGTCAGTCTCTTTTGAATGAGGGCGCGGCAGACCTGCGGTGACCCGGAGAAGCCCTGCGTCGCCACGGTCGCCCAATCCCCGGTGCACAGGCGTCCTGATCCCAGCCCGGGCGTGACTGCAACCTGCTGGGCGGTGGTCAGATCGAGGCATCCGCCGCTGGTCGCCAGTTGATAGGTGCCCGAGTTCGATCCCCAGACCTTAAGGTAAAGCGTGCCCTCGTGGCTGGATCGGAAGTTCCGGATCTGCTGTTCCGAGAAACATCTGCGTTCCGGCGCAGGGCTCTCGGACGTCTGGGCTCTGGCGGTCGTCGCAACAGGTGCTGCGGCTGACCCGATCAACAGGCCGACGACTGGGATGAGAACGAGCAGGGACTGACGCACGGGGATCGCCTCCGACCGGATCGGGCTCAATCCAGCTGTCGATTTTGCGCTCGTCTGGCCGGGGGCACAAGCGAGGCGGCCTGCCGGTGATGACAATCAGTTGCCGAAGCGTCCGGGCGTCAGGCGTCTGGAGAACGCCGCCGGCAGAGGCGAGGGGACGCCGACGATATCCGCCGCCAGATGTTCTCCGAGCAGCGGGGCGACGCAGAACCCGCGCGATCCCAAGCCGCCGAGCACATACAGGCCGTCGCTCGATCCCAAGGCGCCGCACACGGGCAGGCGATCAGCGGTGGTCGCACGAACAGCAGCGCGAGCCTGCGTTTCGACGCCCTCTATCCGGGCCGCCAGGACAGGCAGGCGGGCGGCGAGAACGGCGCGATTGCGCTCGGTGTCGCCGGGGCGAACGTCTGTGCCAACGTCTTCACGGTCATGCGTGGCGCCGAACAGGAACCCTTCGCCCGTCGGCGCGACATAGCCGCCCCAGGCGCTCGCCAACGGCGCGTCGTCGATATCGACCCAGTCCGCCTGTCCCCGAACGGGCCGCAAGCCCAGTTCGGGCGACAGCGCGGCCGAGCCCCAGCCAGCCGTCAGAACCACGGCATCGGCTTCGGCCAGCACCGCGCCCTCGGCGTCCAGGATGCGCCATCCGGTTTCGCACCGCTCGATCACGGCCACCTCTCGGGTGACGATGGCGGCGCCATCGAGCCACGCTTTCAGGACGGGTTCTGGCCTCACGGTCAGAGCGCCCGCCATCGACAGGCCACCATCCAGAACCTTCATGTCTTCCGGCCCCCACCACGCCTGAGCGGCGACCTTGGCGAAGCGGTTGCGATCGCGTTCGGCCTGTTCCAGTTGCAGGACGCCCAAGGCGACCACCGCACCCGGGGTGGCCCCGTAGAGGTCGCGTGCGCGTTTCAGCGCCTGCGCGTGGAAGCCTGCGATCACTGCGTCACCGGCGTCGAGGCGAGGCGTCACCAGCGCCGCCGGAAAGCCGGATCCGCCCGCCCCGGGGCGCTCCGCCTCGATCACGGTGACCGACACTCCCAACGCCGTAAGGGCTCGGGCGACTGAGGCGCCGGCGATCCCGGCGCCGATGACGGCGACGGACCGGGGCGTACCCTGCGCAGGGGCGCCGTCCGGAAGCCAAGCCTCCAGCCGTTCGCGCTTGCGACCATGGCCGGGGCGTTTCTCGACCTCGAAGCCGCGCTCCGATAGCCCACGCCGCACCGCTCCGGCGACGGTGAAAGTGGCGACCCGCGCACCCGGGGCTGATCGGGCCGCGATCCCGTCCATCACGGGCTCGGACCACATGTCGGGGTTGAGGGCAGGGGAGAAGCCGTCGAGAAACCAGCCGTCAGCCGCGCCTTGCCACTCGGACAACGCCCATTTGGCATCACCGATGGCGAGGTCGAGCGTCGCCCGAAACTCGGGCAGGTCGATGCGGTGAAAGCCCGGCGTCCGGGTCGGCCAAACTGCGATCAGGGCTTCGGCGATGTCGGCGACGTCGGGCCATGCGGCCAACGCGCGCGCCGCTTCGTCTGCGGTCAACGGGAAGGCTTCGATGGAGAAGATGTTCAGCCACCCGGTCGGCGGTCCCTCGCGACGCCACAGGTCCAGCAGCGCGATGATGTTGAGCCCGGTGCCGAACCCAAGCTCCGCTACGGTGAAGCGATCCCGATCTTTCCAGCGCTCGGGCAGACCGCACCCCTGAAGGAAGACCGCGCGGCTCTCGGCCAAGCCGTCGTCTTTGGAGAAATAGACGTCGCCAAAACGCGAGGAGCGGGGGGCTCCGTCTTCGGACCAGGTCAGGTCGGCGTGACCGCTGTCGGGGAGGGGGTCGGCGGTGGCATCGTCGGAGGGGAGCATTCCCGTGTCCTACACCGATGGCGCATGGATACGAAAAAGGGGTCGCCCGAGGATGACCCCTTTCCGTGCAAACCGTGAGGTCTGTTTACCGGCCTTAGTGTTTCGCGGGCACCGCGGCTGGAGCCATAGCGCCTTCGGAGGCGTGGGCCGGAGCCATCGCGCTGCCGGCTGGCGCCATTGCGCCTTCGGCCGGAGCAGCGCCGACAGCAGCCGCGTTCGAGGCAGCTTCGCCTGCCGCAGCGGCGGCGTCCTGGGCGGCTTGATCGGCGGTCGCGGCGGCGTCGGCCGCGGTGTCGGCGGCAGCGGCCGAGTCGGCTGCGGCGTCGGCAGCCTTTTCTTCAGGCTTCGGCGAGCAGGCAGTTATAGCGAGAGCGGCTGCAGCAATGGCCGAGAGCGCCATCATGTTACGAATGTTCATGGGGAATTCCTTCCTGTTCAGCGAGATCTTCAAGCCTCGCGACGACCAGATAACGACCGGGCCGGAGAAACCGCAAGCGAAATATCACACGTTCGTGATCGCATGGCGGGGTGCATGCGGTGAGACTTGACTGTCGTCGCCCCGACCAGATTGATCACGAACTATTTTTCCGGGCGCGTGGTGCTGGTCTCGGCTACGCCGATAGCCTCTGCTGCCTGCGTACCGGCTTGAGCCGCCTCCGTATCGGATGCGGTGATGCCTTCGGGATTGCGTCCGGCGTCTGACACAAGGCCCTCGGAAGAGACGGGTTCTTCAGGCCGAACGTCGTGCGTATCGGAGTGGCAGGCAGACAGTCCACCCACCAAGACGATGGATGCAAAGGCGCTGCGGATGAGTCGGGCGCGCATTGTCTTCCTCGATGATCCGGCCGACCTGCCGGATGTCTTGACCATTATTCCGTGGGAGCAGCAGCGAGAGCCTCTTCCATCTCGAGGAACGTCGGCTGGGCGGAAGAGGGGATATCGCCGCGGCCGATTTCGACCGAGATCTGGGCGGCGTTGCCGTGGAGGTGGGCGACCAGGACCGACTGGATGATCTTGTAGAACGCAGCTTCCTCGTCGACGATCGCCTGAAGGCGAGACGCGAACGGGCCGACGAGACCATAGGCCAGGAACACGCCGAGGAAGGTGCCCACCAAGGCCGAACCGATCATCTCACCGAGAACTTCGGGAGGCTCAGTGATGGAGCCCATGGTCTTGATGATGCCGAGCACGGCCGCAACGATACCCAGAGCCGGCAGGCCATCGGCGAGGTTCTGAAGCGCGTGCGGCGCGCAGGCCGCTTCATGGTGATGCTTTTCGAGCTGCTTTTCCATGGCGTCCTCGATCTGGTGAGGATCCTCCAGGTTCATCGTCATCATCCGCAGGGTGTCGCATATGAAGTCGATGGCGAAATGGTCCTTCATCACCTTCGGGTATTTCTGGAAGATGGAGGACTCGCCCGGCTTCTCGATATGACTTTCGAGCGCGATGACGCCCTTTGATTTCATCGTTTTTGTCAGCAGGAACAGCAGGCTGAGCAGGTCCTTATAGTCCTGCTTCTTCCACTTGGGACCGGCGAAACATTTGCCGAAGCCCGCCAGTGACGCCTTGATGACGCCCATGCTGTTGGCGATGAGGAAGGCGGCGACGCCCGCTCCGAGGATGGCCATCAATTCGTGCGGGGCGGCGTGGAGGATTACGTCCATCTTGCCGCCTGACATCAGGAAGCTTCCGAACACGAGGCCGAACAGCAGCACGATGCCGATTATCTGAAACATGAAAAGGCGTCCGCCGTCCGCAGGAGAGGCGCCGACCATGGCCGTTAATGATTAAGGTGCGGTTGCGATTGCGCCGTCCGGCGAACGCTAGAGCCGGTTTTCGCCGCTGAGGATCTGGGCGATGATCGCTGGCGTCAGTTTCTGATAGCCAGTCTTGCCGCCACGCACCCAGACACCGCCCTCGATCTTGGCCGGATCGTAACCGTCCGTCACCAGATCGACCTTACGGTACTTGAACGTGCCCGTGGTCTCGAGCGTTTTGGCGACCCGGACGAACACGGGGCGAGCGTAGGATGGCAACTGTGCGTCGGCGTAGTCGGCAAAGGCCTGTGGCGCGAACTTTCCCTCGACAATGAGGGTGACCATGCCTGCCTTGCCCTCGGTATTCGGGACAGGAACACCGTAGGCGATGACTTCCTTGACGCCCGGCGCTTCGGCCAGCCGCTGTTCGACCTCGGAGGTGGAGACGTTCTCGCCCTTCCAGCGGAAGGTGTCGCCGATCCGGTCGATGAAATAGAGGTAGCCCTCGCTGTCCTGACGCATCAGGTCGCCTGTTCGGAACCATTTGTCTCCGCGCGCGAAGACGTCCGTGAGGATTTTCTTCTGCGAAGCCGCCTTGTCCGCATAGCCGGAGAAGTCGTGACGAACATCGTTGCCGATCGCGCCGATAGCCTCGCCGATTTCGCCCGGACGAGCCTCTTCACACAGGCCGTTGGCCGCACGAACCGGCTCATTGGTGTCGATGTCGAACCGGACCAGTCGAATGTTGATCTGTTTCTTCAGCAGCTTGGGAACGCGACCGATGGCCCCCTGTTTACCGTCGAAGTTGAACAGCGAGACGTTCCCCTCGGTCGAGCCGTAGAATTCCAGGATATCGGGGATCTTGAAGCGGCTCTGGAAGTCGGGCCAGACGTCGGGGCGCAGACCGTTTCCGAACGCGAGCTTCAGCTTGTGACCACGATCAAACTCACCGGGGGGGCAGTTGACCAGATAGCGGCAGAGTTCGCCGATATAGACGAACATCGTCGCACCGCTGGTGCGCACGT
>DASVTM010000071.1:0-4406 GCA_036387575.1 Brevundimonas sp. | reverse complement strand
ACCGCGCCAGAGGTTGTGAGTGCATGAAGTCGGTTCGCGAATACCAAAACGTTGACCGGGCCCGGTTCGAGACGGAGATCGTCCCGGCTGGGCGACCGGCCGTGCTGAGGGGCCTGGTCGCCGACTGGCAGATCGTCCGCGCTGCGCACTCTGACGAGAATCTAGCCGGGTATCTGCGGGATTTCGACACCGGCAAACCGGTGCGCACCTTCGTCGGTGCGCCTGAGATGAGCGGGCGGTTCGGCTATTCACCCGACCTCAAGGGGTTCAACCACGATCAGACCGCCATGCCTCTGGCGGACCTGCTGGAGCGGCTGCTGTCCGGGCGAGGGCAGGGTGGTCCGCACATCTACGCCGGTGGCGTGCCCTTGCCTGAGGTTCTGCCGGGACTGTCCGAGGCCAATCCGATGCCGCTGCTGGATCCGGGCATGGAACGGCTGACGTCCCTGTGGATAGGGAACCGGTCGCGGACGGCGGCGCACTGGGATTTACCCCAGAACCTGGCCTGCGTGGTCCGGGGCAAGCGGCGCTTCACCCTGTTTCCGCCCGAGCAGATCGCCAACCTCTATGTCGGGCCGCTCGACTTCACCTTGGCAGGACAGCCCATCAGTCTGGTCGACATCGTTGAACCCGACTTCGACCAACACCCGAAATTTCGCGAGGCGCTGGAGGTTGCGGAGGTGGCGGAACTCGTTCCCGGTGACGCTCTCTACCTGCCAAGTCTGTGGTGGCATCATGTCGAGACCACCGCCGATTTCGGGGCCATGGTCAATCTGTGGTGGCGAGACGGGCCGCCCTGGATGGGCACGCCGCTGCTGACGATGTTCCATGCCCTGCTGACCATCCGCGACCTTCCGTCGGACGAGCGGATGCGCTGGCGCAGCTTCTTCGATCACTACATCTTCCAGACTGGCGACGACCCGGTCGCCCACATTCCCATGGACGCCCGGGGTGTGCTTGCGCCCATGAATGCGAATCTGCACCAGCGACTGAGGGCGTTGATCAGCCGCACCCTGCAACGTTGAGAGCGTTCTCAATTTTGGGTGACAAGGCTGGGGGAATGCGCAACAACTCCATTCACGGGTTCCTTGCCGGGACGGTCGCCGCTCAATGAGCGACCGGGGCGGGCGCCCTTGGTCGAGGAAAATCCATGAAATACGCCGTGTCCCAACTGGCTGTCGCCGCAGCGATTCCGCTGCTGGGTCTGTCGCCCTTGAGCGCCGCCTCCGCCCAGACCGGAGCGACTGATGGGCCTGCCGCAGCCCAGTTATCGAGCGCTGGTCCCGACTCGACGGCACACCCGGCGCTTTGGCCCCGCGCCGCCTCTCCTGCGGCCATGAGCGACCCCGCAACCGAGGCCTTCGTCACCGAATTGATGGGCCGGATGACCATGGAGGAGAAGGTCGGCCAAACCATCCAGGCCGACATCAGCACTATCACGCCTGAGGATCTGGTGCGCTATCCGCTGGGTTCGGTATTGGCGGGGGGAAGCTCCGGCCCTTGGGGCGATGACAAGGCGCCCGCGCAAAAGTGGGTTGATCTGGCCCGCGCCTTCCGCGCCGCGGCGGCGGCCCGACCGGGAGCCAGGGTGCCGCTGATCTACGGTATCGACGCCGTGCACGGGCACAACAACGTTCCCGGCGCGACCATCTTCCCACACAACATTGGCCTTGGCGCAGCGCGCGATCCCGACCTGATCCGTCGCATCGGCGAGGCGACGGCGTTGGAGGTGGCGGTCACCGGCGCCGACTGGACGTTCGGCCCGACCCTGGCGGTGCCCCGCGACGATCGCTGGGGACGCGCCTATGAAGGTTATGCCGAAGACCCCGAGGTTCAGCGCGCCTATGCCGGGCCGATGACGCTGGGACTGCAGGGCGAGCTGTCAGCCGACCATCCGCTGGCGCCCGGCCATATCGCCGGATCTGCCAAGCATTTTGTCGCTGACGGCGGCACGTTCGAAGGCGAGGACCAAGGCGATTTCAAGGGGACCGAGCAGGAGCTGATCGACGTCCACCTGGGCGGCTATCCGGCCGCCATCGACGCGGGTGTCCTGTCGGTCATGGCCAGCTTTTCGGGTTGGAACGGGGTCAAGCATTCGGGCAACCACAGCTTGCTGACGGACGTCCTGCGGGGACCGCTGGGCTTTCAGGGTTTCGTAGTCTCCGACTGGAACGCCCACGGCCAGCTGCCCGGCTGCACAAACGACAGTTGCCCCCTGGCCATCAATGCTGGCGTCGACATGCTGATGGCTCCTGACACCTGGAAGCCATTGTACGAAAGCACGCTCGAGGCAGCGAGATCGGGGGTGATCCCGACGGCCCGTCTGGACGAGGCCGTTCGTCGCATCCTGCGCGCCAAGGTCAAGGCGGGCGTGTTCCGTACAGATCGTCCGATTGAGGGAGACCTGTCGCGGATCGCCTCGCCGGCGCACCGCGCACTGGCGCGTGAAGCGGTGCGTGAATCGCTGGTCCTGCTCAAGAACGAGGGTTCGGTTCTGCCGATCCGCGCCGGGGCGCGCGTGCTTGTCGCGGGCGCGGCCGCCGACGACATCGGCCAGGCGGCGGGCGGCTGGACCCTGGCCTGGCAGGGCACGGGCAACACCAACGCCGACTTCCCACAAGGCCAGTCGATCTGGGGCGGGATCGATGAAGCCGTGAAGGCGTCGGGCGGTACGGCGACCCTCAGCGCCGACGGCGCCTTCACCGACAAGCCCGACGTCGCCATCGTGGTCTTCGGCGAGGCCCCCTATGCCGAGTTTCAGGGCGACGTCGACACGCTCGACTTCATCCCGACAGGTCCACTCGAGACGCTGAAAAGGCTGCAGGCGGCGGGCATTCCCACGGTTTCGGTTTTTCTGTCGGGTCGACCGATGTGGACCAACCCCGAGATCAACGCTTCGGACGCTTTTGTCGCCGCCTGGCTGCCGGGAACTGAGGGTGGCGGCGTCGCCGATGTGTTGGTCGGCGACGCGCAGGGCAATGCCCGCCACGATTTCCACGGCGTCCTGTCGTTCAGCTGGCCCAGGAACGCCGCCGGCGCGCCGCTGAACCGCGGTCAGCCCGGCTATGATCCGCAGTTCGCCTACGGCTACGGCCTGACCTATGCCCGCAGCGGATCGGTCGGTACACTTTCGCAAGAGAGCGGCGTCGAGGCCGCAACCTCTAACATCGACCATTATTTCGTCGACGGCCGCTATGTCGCCCCTTGGGGCGTGATGCTGCGCGACGCCGGGGGGCAGAACAAGCCGGGGACGGTCAAGGTCGCATCCAGTCCACGTGGCGGCGTTTCGGTTCGGCCAGTTGACGATCTGGCCCAGGAGAGCGGCCAGCAGTTCGCCTTTTCCGGCTCCGGTCCGGCCCAGGCCTATATCGAGGGAACGCCGGTCGACCTGACCCGGCAGTCCAACGGCGAGCTGGCGCTCAGCTTCCGCTACCGCATCGATGCGACGCCGCAAGGGTCGGTCGGGCTATCGGTCGGGCAGGGCAGGGTGGATGTCACCGAGCTGTTCCGATCGGCCCCGGTCCGGCAATGGCGGACGCTGAAGGTGCGGCTCTCGTGCCTGCGGGACGCCGGCGCCGACGTGGCTCACGTCGACGTGCCGTTCCGGCTCGACACCGACGCCGCTTTCACGGTCTCGGTTTCGGAGGTCCAGCTTGCCCCCAATGCCAACGATACCGTTTGTCCCGCGAGACACTAGGGCGGAACAGCTATAACGAGAAACGACGGCGCGTGCACAAGACACGACCGTCACAGGGGGAGAAAGACGTGACTGCATCCGTCCACGCGACAGAACAAATGCTGTTCTCCATTCTGGTCCAGCTGATCCTCATGATCGGTGCGGCCCGACTATTGAACATCGCTTTCCGCAAGATGGGCCAGCCGGGGGTGATCGGCGAGATCGTCGCTGGCCTCCTGCTCGGCCCGTCGCTCTTCGGCCATTTCTTCCCGGAGTTCTCCATCGACCTGTTTGGAGCCAAGGCCGCGACGCCGATCGTGATCCTGAGCCAGATCGGCCTGATCCTGCTGATGTTCCAGATCGGCTCGGAGTTCCAGTTCGGTCACCTGAGGACTCCGCGCAACCGGCGTGCGATGGCCGTCATCTCCGTCGCCTCGATCACCGTTCCCTTCGGTCTGGGCTTCGCCATCGGCCAGGTGTCGCATTCGGTGCTGGCGCCCGGGATTGATCCCCTGATCTACAGTCTGTTCACCGGCGTCGCGATGGCAATCACCGCCGTGCCGGTCTTGGGGCGGATACTGCGCGAGTTCGGCTTGACCAAGGACGAGATGGGGGTGGTGGCCATCTCCGCCGCAGCGGTGAACGACGTCGTCGGCTGGGTCATGCTGGCCTGTATCTCGGCCTATGCCGCCGCTCAGTTCTCAACCGGTAACATGCTGGTGCAACTGGC
>DASVTM010000070.1:0-9027 GCA_036387575.1 Brevundimonas sp. | reverse complement strand
TCAAGCCCAACCGACACTTGGCGCCTTCGTTCCGACCAGTGCGCCGCGGTCGGCCCGCCCGTCGTGATATCTGAAGGACAAGAGCCCTCCCATAGCCACCCGCCCTTCCAGGAATAGCAAGCCGCCAATCCCATGCCGGCTTTGCCAGGCTGATAGATCTCTCCCTGATCCCGCGCGCTCTTCTACGGCAACCGACTCTTGCCCGGCATGCGTTTTTGAGGGAAGTCAGCGGCGAAAGGACGCTCCGATGGACCCAGACAGGAAACGTCAGATCATAGATGCCGAGGTACGCTTCACTCTGCGCGAGCGGCTGAACCGGGCTCTGGCCGAAAAGGGCGTCTATGTGGTTGGCAGACTTACCCACCAGCCGGGCGTGGAGCCGGTAGCTTTCGCTGATGTGGACCAGACGTCGAACCGGTCGCCGGCTACGGTTTCCGCAAACGCTGGGCAAGCAACGACTGCCAACGCGGGAACGGACTTGATCCTGCCTGGAGCGGGTTGAGGTCGCGCGGCGCCCGGATGCGCCGGAACCTGGCCTCCACGAATGCGAAGACACCGAAGGCCATCAGGCCGACAGCCGTCGCACCCAACATCAACGAGCCGCCGGGTTGAGCCTCAAGGGCATCCAGCGACGAACCGAAGCTTTCGACCTCGCTGGCCCGGGCATGCCAGCCGGCCAGGACGACGAGCAGCGCCAGCGGCAGGTAGGCGGCGCCTCGCGCGATGTAGCCGGCGCGTGCCACCGGGGTCAGCCGCCGACACAGGCGCTCCGAACAGGCCAAGCTGTCGGCGAAATCGCTTCGGATCCCCTTGACGATATTGCCAACCCCTACCGCGGTGATCACCAGACCAACGGAGATCAGGAGGGCGTCACCGAAGGGAAGGTCGAGCAAGAGCGCAGCCTTGCGCTGGTTCTCCGCAACGTCCTCCGCTCCCATTCTCGACCCGACCTCGTCCAGCAGTTCGAACACGCCGGACCCCAGCACGGCGTAGAACAGCCCGCTGACGGCCTGACCCACGCGAAGCAGCAGCGCACGAGGCGTTCGTCCTTCGCGATCGGCGTCGAAGACCGACTGAAGCACCCGCCACGCGACGAAGGCCCACAAACCGGCGCCGAGGGCGATCAGCCAGCCCCGCCCGAACGGTTGTTCGGCCAGCCACAGGATAGCGCCGTGAGTTCCGACCGCTCTGCCGCCGAGGTCGAGCGCGGCCAGTAAGGTCAGCAGGCCCAGAGAGACATAGACGAAGCCACGAGCGCCGTAGCCCACCCGCGCAACATACTCGACGAAAACACTGAGCGATGATCCCCCGCGAGATTTGCCGTGGCTTGCGTTGCCAGGTCCTCGTAGAGCCCCGACTGACTGTCCCAGGCTGGCAAGGCGTCGCAGGACGCCCTGTCCGAGGCGCGAAGCCCCGTGCAGAACGGTCCGTGATGAAATCGATCGGCGCATGATGTCCCCCAGAGCGCGCCTAACTCTCGACGACGGCAAAAGCTCCATGGCCCTACTTTCAGGCCTGTGTCGCAGCGTCGACTCAGGAACGCGGTGAATGAGCGTACGTTCGTCTGCCGCCGATCCCAACTCTCCTGCCGGGAAGGGACGTGCCAGGATTTCCAGATGGCCCGACCGCTCGAACGCGTCGCTTATGTCAGCACTGCCACTCTCTCGCTGGAGTCTCTCCTCGTGATCACCGACATTCTCGCGGTCTCGCAGCGGAACAATGCGCGCGATCATCTGACGGGCGCGCTGGAATTTAGCGAGGGCAAGTTCTTCCAGGTCATTGAGGGACAGACTGCCGATGTCGACCGTTTGATGAACCGGGTCATGGCAGACCGCCGGCACACGGACATCGAGATCGTTACCCGATTGCACGTCGAGGGACGGCTGTTTCCGGACTGGTCGATGACCGCGCCCCGGATCGCACCTGAGATGGAGCCTGCTATCAGGAAGGCAGTGGCTGAAAGCCGGAGCTCGCCGACAGCGGCGATCGAGATGATGCGCCGGATCGCTATGGAAGACGGGATTCATTCCGGCTGATGCCTCTGAATCAACTGCTCAGCAGCCGCTGGCTCAACTCGGCTACGGCGAGGCGTTCTCCATGACGGCTGCCGACTGCGTCAGCCAGCCCGCGATCCAGTCTGCCCAACGATTGACGCCGATGTCATTCGAGAGATGGTCCTGACGAATCTCGAGTTCTACGTAGGGTAGACCGGCGGCAATGGCATGCCGCGGCACGGTGTGGTCTATCGCGTCCATCTGGTAGGGCGCGTTATCCCCGATATTCAGCCCGGGCGTGGCCTGCATCACATCCAGCATGGCGCGGGCGAACCGTAGGTCGCCGCCGTCGTGCAGAACGCCTGCATCCCACGGCCGGTCGAAGCCCCCCATCGAGGGTGTGAAGCTGTGCAGGGCGACGAGAACGGTTGGTTTGGACATGCGCCTGCGGTCCGCCATCTCTGACGCTATGGCGTCTTGATACGGCGCGTGGACTTCGGCGATCCGCACCGCCCGCTCTTGCGGCGTCAGACCCTGGTTACCCGGAATGCGAGACCCGTCGCTGATCTCCGGGATGGCGTCGGCGCGGTCCGGATCGCGGTTGCAGTCGATCACCAGCCGCGACCAGGTCTGGGAGATGAACACCGCATCCAGTCGTGCAGCCAGCGCTTCGCCCAGCGCTCGCACCCCGATGTCCCACGCGATGTGTCGGCTCCGATCGCTCTCGCTCAAGCCCAGATCACCCAGCCGCTCCGGGATCGCCCGGCCTGCATGGTCCCCGATCAGCAGGAAAGCTGACCGCCCGGCCGGATTGGTCACCGATACCGTCGCCGGATCCCTTGGCCCCAGAAGTCCGCCGATCATCGTCTCACGCTTTTCGCCTGACAGCCGGTTAGACCGCTACCGGAATATCTAGCGCGCCTGTCCCCGAAGGGATGCGGATTTTCGAAAAGGAATGGAAGCGGCCCGGCTTGGTGACTGGAAATCCACCGGGCCGCCTGACCGAGGCTTGCCCCCCTGGCCGTCTTCCATGAACCACACAAAACACCGGTTCACCTAGTGGAAAAGCCTGTGTCCTCAGCGCGAGGTCCTAGAAACGCAGGCGTTCTTTCCGGGACGCGGAAAAAGCGATCAGCCGTTGAATGACCCACATGATGCTGACGAGCCCCATACCGACGGCTCCGGCGATGATTTCCTTTGGCATATGAGCTCCCCTGTCCTTCAGACGCGGTCGCATCCGATAGTCCACTGCATACAGAGCCAATGGCGAAGCTTGGCCAAGCGCATACGCCGCAGACGCGAAACCCTGGGGTGAGGAACCTCGGCGCTTGAGGTCGCTGTCCTGATCATGTGAAGTCCCTGTGCGGTGTAGGAGAGTCGTCATGGTGCGTCGGATGGTGGCGGCAGTCCTGAGCGCGGCGCTCGCGATTGGCCCGGCGAGTGTCGTGGTGGCCCAGACGGCGGCCCCCTCCCCCTATGACGCCGTCGATCCGTTCATCGGCACAGCAGGTCAGGGCCACACCTTCCCGGGCGCCGTGGCTCCCTTCGGCATGGTGCAGCTCAGCCCTGACACCGAGCACAAGGTTCTGCGTCAGGGCTACGAATGGGCCTCAGGGTATCGCTACGATGACCCGACCATCCTCGGCTTCTCCCACACCCACTTCTCAGGCTCGGGCCACTCCGACCTCGGCGACGTCCTGCTGACGCCGTTGGCGGCGGGCGAGATCAAGCTGGAGCCCGGCGAAGCAGATACGCCGGGGTCCGGTTACCGCTCACGCTACGACAAGGCCTCCGAAGTCGCCGAGCCCGGCTACTACGCGGTGAACCTGACCGACTCCGGCGTCCACGTCGAGCTGACGGCCGGCACGCGCGTCGGCATGCACCGCTATGCCTTCCCGACCGGCGCTCCGGCCCGGGTGCTGCTCGATTTCAGGCCCTCGATCTATGACTATCCGGGCAAGGTGTCGTGGTCGCGGATCCGTGTCGCGCCCGACGGCACGGTCACCGGCTATCGCGAGACGCGCGGCTGGGCGCCGGGCCGTCAACTCTATTTCGCCATGCGGTTCTCCAGGCCGATGACGAGCCACTCGATCCAGAACCGCGAGGAGAACGTCCCCTACAACGGCTTCACCAAGCCGGGCCGCACGCCCGAGGATCGCGCCCAGGTCGAAGGTCGCGCGCTGGAAGCCGTATTCGACTTCGGCCCCATCGACGGCCCGCTGGTGGTCAAGGTCGCCTTGTCCGGCGTCGATGAAGCCGGAGCCATCGCCAACCTGAACAGCGAAGGCGGCGACTTCGATTTCAATGGCTTGCGCGCCTCGACGAAGACGGCATGGGAACAGGCGCTGGGCGCGGTCGAGATCGACGCTCCGGCTGACATGCGCACCACCCTGTACACCGCGCTCTATCACACCCTGATGGCGCCCAGCGTCATGGGCGACGTCGACGGTCGGTATCGCGGCCCCGATCAGGCGGTTCATAAGGCTGAGGGCTTCACCTTCCACTCGACGTTTTCGCTGTGGGACACCTTCCGCGCCGAGCATCCACTGCTCACGCTGGTCCAGCCGGAGAAGCGCAACGCCGACATGATCAACTCCCTGATCGCCTCGCAACAGGTCAGCCCATACGGCCTGCTGCCTGTCTGGCAGTTCGCGGGTCAGGAAACCTGGACCATGATCGGCTATCACGCCGTCCCGGTCATCGCCGACGCCTGGATGAAGGGCATTCGCGGCTTCGACGGCGAGGCGGCGCTGAAGGCCATGGTGGCCAGCGCCACCTACCGACCCTACGGCGGGCTCGGCGACTATATGGACCTCGGCTACGTCCCCATCGACCGGGAGCCGGAGGCGGCGTCAAAGACAGTCGAGTACGCCTATGACGACTGGACCATCGCCCGCATGGCCCGCAACCTCGGCCACGCCGACATCGCCGCGACGTTCGAGAAGCGGGCCCAGAACTGGAGGAACAGCTTTGATCTCGAGACCGGCTTCCTGCGCGCGCGCAAGGCCGACGGCGCGTACCGGACGCCCTTCGACCCCACCGCCATCAACTACGGATCCGACTACACCGAGGGAAACGCCTGGCAATATTCGTGGTTCGCGCCTCAGGATCTGGGCGGCATCGTCGGGGCCATGGGCGGGGACACCGCGACCGTCGCCAAGCTCGACGCCATGTTCGATTTCGACAACTCGAAGCTCGACTATTCCCACGCCGAGGACATCGCCGGCCTGATCGGCCAGTACATCCACGGCAACGAACCCAGCCACCACTCGGCATACATGTACGTCTATGCCGGCGCGCCATGGCGGACACAGGAGCGGCTGAAGCAGATCGTCGAAAGCCAGTACCACGCCCGCCCCGACGGCCTCGCCGGCAACGACGACCTCGGCCAGATGTCGGCCTGGCTGGTGTTCACCGGATTGGGCTTCTACCCGGTCACGCCGGGCAGCAACCAGTATGTGATCGGTCGGCCGTTCGTGGACCGTGCGGTGCTGAACCTGCCGAACGGGCGGAGGTTCGCGGTGGTGGCCGAGGGGCTGTCGGACGCAAACACCTACATCGCGTCGGTGACGTTGAACGGTCGCCCGCTGGACCGCAGCTGGATCGGCGACGAGGAAATCCGCAAGGGCGGCGAGCTGCGATTCGTCATGGGGGCTGAGCCGAACGAGGCCTGGGGTGCGGGGGCGGCGGCGAGGCCGTATTCGATGACGGGCTTTACCGGACAGACCGCGTCGCCCTCTCCTGGTCGCTAAGAGCGACCTGTCCTCTCCATTCGCCTTCCCGAATGGAGAGGTGATGCTACTCACCTCCCCATCGCCGAAGGGCGATGGGAGGACAGACTGCGCAGCAGTCAGGTGGGGGCGACACCGTGGTAGCCGTCCGGGACTCGGTCCCTCACGGACGCCAGTATAAAATCCATCACGCCCTCAATCTCGTCGCGAACCGAGCTCGCCCGCAGCCGGATCACGCGAACGCCCTGTCTCCCGAGCCACGCCGTCCTCCTCTTATCGTGCGCGATCTGCTCCTCGGTGTCGTGCGACCCGCCATCGACCTCGACGGCCAGCTTCACCCAAGCGCAGTAGAAGTCGACGATGTACGGCCCGATCGGATGCTGGCGGCGAAACTTGAAACCGCCCAGCCGTGACCCGCGCAACCGAACCCACAGCCGCGCCTCCGGCGGCGTCATCTGACGGCGGAAGACTTTCGCACGCGTATAGCTGAGGCCGTCGGGTATGAAACAACTATGGCGCGTATAACTTCAGGCGTCGAGTCGCCCTCACCTGATCGACGAAGACGCCGATCTGTCCTCTCCATCGCACTTCGGCGATGGAGAGGTGAACGCCGCAACTCACCTCTCCATTCGCGAAGGCGAATGGAGAGGTGAGACCGCGCAGCGGTCAGGAGAGAGCTACACCGCGCCGGCCGCCTTGAACCCCCTGAGCACATTCGCTTCCGTGCTCAGCTGCAGCCGCCCGTAGTCCACCCGCCTGGCATCGCCGAACAGCAGGAAGTAATACTTCATCTGTTCCGACCACCAGTAACCCGGGCAGTTGTCACCCTGCGTCATCGGACGCGTCGTGATGTCGGCCAGCGCCGTATACCCAAACGCGGCCTTCGACGTCGTCTTCATGTTGCGATAGTGAACCGCCGCCAGCGCCCGGTACCGCTCGTCTCGGTCCCCCAGCCAAAGGTTCAGACACGCGTCGACATATTCCGGCCTCAGCCCCGTCCGCTTCGACCGCGCCAGACCCGTTGTGACATCCGTGGACTCCGGGATGATGACGTATTTCTCCTGCATCGCCGTGTAGGTGGCGAGGAAGTCGTCGCCGGCGGCCTTCTGGCCCACCTGCCCGAACAACCCGGCCAGATAGGCGCCCAGCACCGTCTGTGAGGTGTTGGTCACAACGCCCGTCTCGAAATCGACCATCGGGAACCACAGCTTGCCGTCGTAGCGGTGGCCCTGATGCGCGATCATGGCGGCCATGCATTCCTCGGCGGCGAGCTTCATCTCGACGTCGCCGAACATCTCCCAAGCGTCCCAGAGGTATTCGTAGAAGCTGTCGGCATAGACGTCGATCGAGGCGTTGCGGCTGGTGAACTGGCCCGTCTCGGCGTGGATATTCGCCGCCATCAGACCCAGCGGTGAGCGCATATCGAGCGCATGCTTCATCGCCCGTTTTGCTGCGGCATAGTAGCGGTCCTCCCCGGTCAGTTGACCTAACAGGCCGAACTCGGTCGCATAGGTGCCAATCTCGGCCAGATTGGTCTCGGGGTCGCGCACCGCCCCGCTCTTCAGGTTCACATAGCGGTACGGCAGGCCATGCGGCGAGGCGTCGAACGCCTTCATCAGCCTGTCAGCCAGATCCTTGGCCTTGGCCAGCAGCACCGGGTCGCCACAGGCCAGATAGGCTGACAGCAATCCGCCGACCAACCGGATATTGGTCTCGAACACCTGGGCCTCGCCGTCGATGTCGAAATCGAGGTTGGCCTTGACCCAGTCGACCCCGGCCTGGAACTCGTCGTCCAACTCCATGATCCACAGGGTGTCGAGCGCCTCGACGATGGACAGGCCGAGGTCATGGCCCTCGATGAAGAACGACTGCGACGTGCCCGAGACCGGATTTATTTCGTCCTTGCCCCAGGCCTTGTCGACATAATGGTCCCAGGCCCATTTGAACTCGGCCTTCACGTCTGCGGCGAGCGCAGGCCAGTCTTCAGACGGAACGCCCTGCCCTGCCGACCCAGCAAATGCCGGAGATGCAGCTGCGGCGGCCATCAGGGCGAGGGTCGAACGTCGAGACAGAGTGCGCTGGTTCATGCCCGTATGTTCGGACAAACCGGTTGAGCTTTCCAGCCGGTAATAACGGTACAGCTACCGGGCGTGCAGCAGATGCGTGAGCGCGAACACGGCCCCGGCTCCCACCAGCAACACGGCGGGCGTCACGACCCGGATGTTCCGGTGGAGAAAGGTGATGAACTCACCAACCATTGCTGTGTCCTCCCACGGACCCTGCGTTCTGCCTCACCGCTGGAACGCAACATGCAAATAACATGAAACCGTTCAAGAACCGTGTTCAAGTTTTCACGTTCCACAAGCTTCTGGCAAGCCCACCCGTCCCGGTCCCATGAGGCCCTAGACCAGCCGGCTCTGAATCACTGCCGCGCCGATGAAGCTGGCGAACAGCGGATGCGGCTTGAACGGTCGGCTCTTGAGCTCGGGGTGATACTGAACGCCGATGAACCACGGGTGGTCAGTGCGCTCGACCGTCTCGGGCAGGATGCCGTCGGGCGACAGGCCCGCGAACACCAGACCCTTGGCCTCGATGGCCTCGCGGTAGTTGATGTTGACCTCATAGCGGTGGCGGTGCCGCTCGCTGATGGCGGTCGTGCCGTAAATCTCGGCGATCCGCGACCCCTCAGCCAACGTCGAGTCATAGGCGCCCAGACGCATTGTGCCGCCCAGATCTCCACCCTGCTGGCGCATCACCCGCTGATTGCCCTGCGTCCATTCGGTCATTAGCCCGACGACGGGTTCTGCGGTCGGGCCGAACTCGGTGGACGACGCCTTGGCGAAACCTGCCTGGTTCCGCGCCGCCTCGATGACCGCCATCTGCATGCCAAAGCAGATGCCGAAATAGGGGATGTTGCGCTCGCGGGCGAAACGAGCCGCCTCGATCTTGCCTTCGGCGCCACGCTCGCCGAAGCCGCCGGGCACCAACACCGCATGGGCGGTCTGCAGGCGTTCCTCGCAGGCATCACGATCGCCCTCGAAGGTGTCGGCCTCGACCCAGTCGATGTTGACCTTGACGTTGTTGGCCACACCGCCGTGCTGGAGGGCCTCGATCAGGGATTTGTAGGCGTCCTTCAGGACCGTGTATTTGCCGACGATGGCGACGGTGACCTCGCCGTCTGGATGCAGGCGGCGGCGCGCGATCTCTTCCCACATCTCCAGCTTCGGAGCCGGCGCATCGGTGATGCCGAAATGGGCAAGCACCTCGGCGTCGAGGCCTTCCTTGTGATAGTCGAGCGGCAC
>DASVTM010000069.1:0-7960 GCA_036387575.1 Brevundimonas sp. | reverse complement strand
GCGCTTGGCCAGCTTGGCGGCGATCGAACCGCCGAGCCAGATGCCCAGCAGACCGCCGATCAGGGCGATGCCGGAATAGTACCAGCTGGTCTGGGCGAGCGTCAGGTCGAAGCTGCGCATGAAGAACAGCGGCAGCCAGCCTGCGATGCCGTAACCGCAGACTGACGAGGACGCGGCTCCCAGCGCCAGCAGCCAGAAGCTCGGCTTGGGCATGACGACGGACGCGGTCCTGCGGGCGATCCAGAAGGACACGCCGATGACGACGGCCAACAGGCCGCCGAACGCCAGCACCAGCGCATTGCCGACCGCGAGGCCTGCGAAATGGTTCAGTGCGGCGAGGATCAGGCAGCCCGCGCCAAGGCCGAGCAGGATCAGCGAAGCCGTGCGGCCTACCTTTTCGGAGACCACGACCGGCGGGGCTGCGCTTTCGACGGCGGTCAGCGGCGCGCGGACGGCGTCGGTCCCGCCGCGTACGGGATCCCTGACGGTCAGGCGCAGCAATGGCGCGATCAGCAGGCCCAGAAGCCCGACGACGATGAAGGCGGTGCGCCAGCCATAGCTCGCAGCCACGAGGCCGCCAACCAAGGTGCCGGCGGCGGTGCCGAGCGGGATGCCGAAGGCGAACCCGGCCAGCGCGCGTGCGCGTTGGTTGGGCGGGAAATAGTCGGAGATCAGCGAATAGGCGGGGGCCACGCCGCCCGCCTCGCCCACGCCCACGCCCATTCGGAACAGGAACAACTGGCCGAACGAACCGGCGACGCCGCACAGGGCGGTAAAGCTCGACCACACGGCGAGCGCCCCGGTCATTATCCACACGCGGCTGGTCTTGTCGGCAAGCGCCGCCAGCGGAATGGCGAGGGTGGAGTAGACCGAAGCGAAAGCGATGCCGCCCAGCAGTCCGAACTGCGTATCGGTCAGGCCGAACTCGGCCTTCAGCGGAGCGGCGAGAATGCCGATGATCTGGCGGTCCAGAAAGTTCAGCATGTAGACGAGGATCAGGATCGCCAGCACGTAATACCGGTAACCGGGCCGTTCCACGCGGGCTTGCGGCGCGGCCGCCTCGTTCGTCGCCATGTCGCTTCCTCGGGGTTTTTCTGGTTTTCGGTATGGTAGCGGTCAAGCTGGGGACCGCAACGAAAAAAGGCCCAAACGAAAAAGGCCCGGAACGAAAAGGCCCAAACGAAAAAGGGCGGGGATCCCGTTGCCGGAGAACCGCCGCCCTTGTCCGTTCGACGTCTAGCCGATCAGTATTTGACGGTCAGCTGCACCGAATAGGTGCGCGGCGGGCCGTAGAAGGCGCTGATCGAGTTGTTGTAGGTCGCGCCGGGGAAGCTGTAGGCGCCGACACGGTACTCCTGGTCAGTAAGATTGCGACCGAACAGGCCGATCTCGTAATGGCCGTTCGGCGCAGCCCACGTGACGGCGGCGTCGGCCAGCACGTAGCCCTTCTGGTCGAGGATCGGATCGGGCGTATCGAACAGATGGTAGCTCGAGCGGTACGACAGCGATGGCGTGACCCTGATCACCCCGCCGAGGATGTCGCCCCGGAACGTCATCCCGTAATAGGCCGACCACTCCGGCGAGTTCTGCGGCTCGCGGATGTTCGAGATATCGACCGGCGTGCCCGTCACCAGGGTGATGAACTGGTCGAACTCATTGTGCAGGTAACCGACCGAGAAGTTCGCCGTGATGTCGTCGCTCAGGAAGGCGGAGCCTTCGAGTTCGAAGCCGTAGATGGTCGAGGCGCCGGCGTTGTCGACGACCGAGGCGATGCCGACGGCCGGGGCGGTCGCGACCTGTTGGGTCGTGATCTGCTGGTCCGTGTAGTCGGAATAGAAGGCGGCGGAGGCGAAGGACAGGCGGTGGTCCAGCGCGGTGCCCTTAAGGCCCAGCTCATAGGTCGTGACCGTCTCGGGCTTGTAGCCATTGACCGTCTGGGGAACGAGAGCTGCATCGCCGCGCATGTCCCAGCCGCCCGACTTGAAGCCCTGACCGACCGAGGCGTAGCCCGTGATGTCGTCGGAGAAGTCGTAGCTGACGCTGGCGCGGGGCGTGAATTTTTCGAACGAGTCCGAGGCCGCATAGTTGGTGCGGGTGGCGAAGATCGGACGCGGCGTACCGCCCAGTCCGGGGCTGTTGGTGGCGCCGAGGTAGAAGGCGCGGAACACGGTCGCGTCCTTGTCGTCCTTGGTATAGCGGCCGCCGAGCGAGGCGTGCAGGCGGTCGGTGATGTCGTAGCTGAAGTCGGCGAAGGCCGAGTACGACTTCGTCTCGACCGAGCCTGCGGCGGCGATGGACAGCCCGAGGTTTCCGGCGATGGTGTCGAACGCGCCCGACGAGGTGCCGTCCAGATAGAACAGGCCCGCGACACCAGACCAGCGATCGCCGGTGAACAGCAGCTGCAGTTCCTGGGTGAACTGATCGTCGGAATAGACGGCCGGAATGTCGAGCGTCGGCAGCGGCGTTTCGTCGAAGTCGATGACGGTCGCCGTGTCGCCGGAACGATAGGCGGTGATCGACTTGAACGTCACCATGTCATTGATCTGGTATTCGCCAGTCAGCGAGACGCCGTCCGTGACCACCTTCTGCTCGCCGGTGATGCCGGCGTTGGTGTCGTAGACGCTTGCCGGAGGCGTATAGCCACCGACGGTCGAGTTGACCTCGCGGTGGCCGTGGCGCGGGTTGGAGTTATCTTCGACCCGGTCATAGGCGAGGCGGAAGAACAGCTGATTGCTGGGCGTCCATTCGGCGCTGGCACGATACGCGGTCACGTCCTTGTCGTACTGGTCCATGCCGGTGTTGAGGTTTTTGCCGTAACCGTCGTGGTTGTAGGTGGCGACCGCGCCGCCGATGGCCAGGGTGTCGCCGATCGGCACCGAGCCCGAGAGCAGGAAGTTATGCTCGTTGTAAGCTCCGAAGGTCGCGCGTCCCAGGAAGGTCGGGTCGTCGCTCAGCTTCTTCGTCACATATTTGATGGCGCCGCCGATGGTGTTGCGACCGTACAGCGTGCCTTGCGGGCCGCGCAGGACTTCGATGCGCTGGATGTCGAAGATGTCGAGCACGGCGCCCTGCGGACGGGCGACATAGACGTCATCGATATAGAGGCCGACGCCGGGCTCGAAGCCCCAGAGCGGATCCTGCTGGCCGACGCCGCGGATGAAGCTGATCAGGGTCGAGTTGGAGCCGCGCGCGATCTGGACCGTGGCGTTCGGGGTCTGCTGCTGCAGGGCGGTGATGTCGACGGCGCCGGACTGTTCCAGACGCTCGGCGCTGAGGGCCGAGACCGCGACCGGCACGTCCTTCAACTGCTCATCACGGCGGCGGGCGGTGACGACGACGTCGCCGACGGTGGCCGCTTCTTCTTGAGGGATCGCATCCTGAGCCATGGCCCCGGTGGAAATCGCACTCCACGCCGCACCGGCCAGCAGCGCGCTCTTGACGAGTCTGTTCATTGGGGTCGTCCCGTTCCTGTTGTTTCCAGCCCATCGACGCTGTTATTCAGCATTCAATGATTTTCCTGAACCTGACCGCGTTTCAGGCTTGTGTCAAACGGCAGCGCTTTGCGGCAATGACGTAGCGTCAGCCTGTGGCGCCGTTGCACCGGCGCCGTTTCGGGGGTTAGCGTGACGGCATGACCCAGTCCGCCCCGTTTCCGGCCAATGACACTCCGGCAAAGCCTGAAGACGCCGCCGTCGCAACGCCGCCTCCAGCCCGGCGCGGACGCCCGCCCAAAACGGTCGGGGCAGCGGCGACTGACACCCGCGCCACCATCCTCGACGCGGCCGAAGACCTGTTTTCCAAGCACGGCTTTTACGGCGTCACCATCCGCGAGGTGGCGCGCGAGGCGGGCGTCGATACCGCGCTGGTGCATTATTATTTCGGGGCTAAGCGCGAATTGTTCGACGCCGTCTTCCTGCGTCGGGCCGAGGTCTGGAACAACGACCGCGTCGACGCCATCAACCGCTATGTCGAAACCAACGGCGCCTCAGCGACCCTCGAGGGCTTGCTCGAGGCTTTCCTGCGTCCGCCGTTCGAATGGTCGCTCAAGGGCGGTCCCGGCTGGAAACACTATGCCGCGCTCGTGGCCCAGACCAACGCCAACCCGACCTTCGGCGGCGAGACCATGGCCCGCTATTTCGACCCGGCCATCCACCGTCTGATCGAGCTGATCCGGGAGATGATCCCGGGATCGAAAGACGTCGATCTGTACTGGGCCTATCACAACCTGTCGGGCGCGTTGACCCTGACGCTGGGCGAGACCGGGCGTCTCGACAGGTTGTCCGGCGGGCTGGCGCGCTCTGGCGATCTGGAAAGCGCTTGTGACTATATGGTCAGGTTCGCAGCGGCGGGGATCCGGGCTGTGTGCGGGCCAACGCTGCCGCCGCAGACCTAGGGCAACCGACGCCCGCCCGTCGGGGCCCAAACGTGCCGATCCTTACTGCATCATGTGACGGGCGGCCCCACTTCAGGCGCGCAGATCAGAACAGACCGCGCAGAACGACCCGCTGCGTCGTGCCTGCCGTCGTCAACTCGAACGCCGCCGCGTCAAAGCCGGGCAGGCCAAAGCGGGCACGAGCATTGTTCGAGAAACCGAACGGTTCGCGGGGAATACCGAAATTGCCTTTGCTGAGCTTGCCGTCACCGTCGGTGTCCTGGAAGGCGGCGATCACGTAGCGCCCGGGCGGCAGACCAACGACGAAGGCGGACGTCACGGCGCCCTTCCGCTCCAGCATCAAGGTGCGAACCGGATTCTGGCTGCGGCGGAAGGATTCAGGGTCACGATAGATAGCGACGGCAATCTGACCGGTCGTCTGGGTGGTCTGCACCTCGACGAGCAGGGAAGTCTGGGTTCCCCGCGCAGGACGGGTCTGGGTCGGCGGCACGATCGGGCGCGATGAAGTCGCTGGCTGCGATGTAACCGGGGACAAGGCCGCCGATCCAGGGCGGCGCGTTTCGGACAGAGATGGCGCGAGGGGCTCCGCGGTCGTCACAGGAACCACCGGGGCGTTGCGGGGCGGAGGGGCCATGGGCGGCCTGCCGATCTGCTGCGCGCGCACGGCGTCGGCGGGTGACATCGCCAGGAGGGCGGGGACGAACAGTGTCGTGATCGCGAGGATGATCTTCATTTCGGGGCCGTTTCGTGGTCTCACAGCGTTACCGCCGCCAACCATGACGGCGAAGCGCCACAGAATGCAATGAGTCCCGCCCTGAATTCCCCCAACATTACGCCCCGCAAGCCTGCGACGCTGGGTCTTTTCCGCAGCATCGTCGTCGCCGGCGCCGCGGGCGTCGTTCTGGCCGTCGCAGGGGCGTTCGGCACCGGGTCCGCGCCCTTGTGGCTCAGGCTGGTTTACTGGATGCCGATGATCCTGGCGGGATCGCTGTGGGGACATTTGTGCTCACGTCTGATCGAGCGGCGGATCGATCGTGACGACCAGCCATGGCTGACGGTCGCGGTTCTGACCGTGTCCATCACCGCCCCGGTCTCGGTGGTCGTCTGGATGTTCACCGGTCTGGCTTTTGAACACCGGATGTATCCGGTCCAGACCCTGCAGTACATGATCGTGCCCGTGGGCGTCGTGACGATGACGTTGTCTGCCATCAACGTCTTCCTCTCCAGGGCCCAGCCGGTCCAGACCCATGCGGCCCTCGTCGGCGCCACTCCGGCTCGCTTTCCGGACCGGCTGCCGATCAAGCTGAGGGGCGCGAGGATCCGCGCGGTTCAGTCCGAAGACCACTATCTGCGTATCCATACCGACCGGGGCTCGGGCCTTATCCTGATGCGGTTCGCCGATGCCCTGGAGGAGCTGGACGGGCTCGAGGGCGCGCAAACCCATCGCAGCTGGTGGGTGGCCCGTGGCGCCGTGCGCGAGGTCGCTCGCGGCGATGGTCGCGCGACCCTGTCGCTGGACGGCGGCCTGACGGCGCCCGTTAGCCGCCGCTATGCCAAGGCCCTGCGAGACGCAGGCTGGTACTGAACCGGCTTAACCTTTCCACGCCCCGTGAAAGCCTGCGGGCAGGGCCACGTCGGCCTGCCAGGTCGCCACGGGACCGTCCGAGACGTGGGCGGCGTCGAACACGTGAAGCTCGGTCACACCAGCGCGCAGATTGACCGTCGGGCCGATCAGCCAGGCGTCGCGCTCTGTGCGGGCGCCCGGTCGTGGCACGAAGATCGTTTCCTCGACGATATGGCTCGTACCGAATTCGAAGGCGTCCGAGGTCCCCCGCGACCAGTCGTGAACCGCCAGTCCGGTTGGCAGCGGACGACCCGATGTCTCGCCATGGGTGTGGACGGTCAGGTCGCGGCGCAGGCCGGCGAAGCGTGGGTTTGCCTTGGGGAATTCGGCAGTCAGGCCGCTGGACACCATATCGGCGCGACCATCGGCGTGCAGGGTGATGAGCGAGAGCTCGGAGGGTTCTCCGGGCACCCGGCCTCTCTGCTCGACCAGCACCCGCGCGCCCTCGATGGCAAACTGGATGTCCTTGCCTGCAGCCACATCGAAGCGGATCGTGCCGTCGTTGTCGGCCCAGGCGTCGCCAAGGTGGAAGAAGAAGAAGGTCGGCAGTTCGAACAGACGCGTCCTCGTCAGGTCCGCCTTGTCCAGCACCAGAACCTGCGTGCCGAGTTCCGGCTGCCATGCGAACTGACTGGCGACCGGCATGACATGATGCTCGAACACCCAAGGCTGCAGCACGATCACCAGATGCCCGTCGGTGGCGGTGAAGTCGTGGAAGTAGCTGTTGCGCGGCAGGCGAACGATGGACGCGTCGATCAGTCCTCCGTCGGCGCGCATATGCCAGACGATCATCCGGTCGCCGCTGGTCCCCACATTCCAGATCGTGCCATCGGGGGCGTAGCGGGGATGGGCCTGGAAGGGCATGCTCTTGAGGTCGTCGCGCAGGGTGACGAAGCCTTCCGTAACGAGGGTCGTCGGATCCATGGCCATGGGCGAACCGGCCTCCCAGAGAGCCCAGACCTTGTCGCCGGCGACCATCACCGAAGTGTTGGCGGCGTTGGCGGCGTCGTTGGAGTCGGTCTCCGCCCGGCTGTCGCCGGCGGTACCGAAGCCGGGGGTGACGACGGCGCCGAGCCGGGTCTCGAGGCGGCGTTTCTGCGTGTCGGCGAACCGGGCCTGCAGCGTCGCCTTGCCGTCGCGGATGTCGAAGGACCGCATCAGTCCGTCGCCATCGAACCAGTGGGTCGCCGAGCCGCCCGGACGCCGGAACTTGGCCGGGCCATTCCTGAACAGCGTCCCCTCCAGCCCCGCCGGCGCCCGGCCCCGGATCAGACGTAGATTCCGGGGTGCGATGTCGTCTTCCAGATCACGGGTGACCAGGGCCCAGTCTGCGGTCGCGTCGAGGGCGGCGGCGGCGCGAACCATCTCGGGTGTTGCGACGGCGGCGGACAGGGCGGCTGCGCCCATGAGGAAGTTGCGACGGGTGGGGGTCATGGCGGAGCTCACGAGCAGGAAGGAGAGGAGAAGAGGCAAGGGCCGGATGGTTTCCGGGGGTCTGCGGGCTCAAGTAGCGCGAAGCGCGTTAGCCCCCGGAAAGGATGTCAGCGCAGGCTGATCGTCCGGGCGGTCACGCCGGAGGCGGTGAAATGCGTCTGGCTCCAGGTCGCGGGACCCATGTTGCCGCGCGCGTTGTTTGAGAACGCGTAGGGCTCGGTCGGCATGCCAAAGGGGTTCGTGTTCATCTTGCCGTCGCCATCCACGTCATGGAAGGCCTTCACTGCATAGTCGCCTGCGGGAACCGTGAAGGTGGCCGTATGCTGACCGGCCGCGATGTTGACCATCGTATTGGTTATCGCAGCGCCGTGACCGTAGGCGTCTTCGCTGCCGTACAGCGCGACCATGACGCCGCCCGTCGAGGCTGCGGTGTCGAAGGTCAGAGTGATGGTGGCTTCACCTGTCTGGGCCAATGCCGGGGCGGCGACCAGGGCGATGACGGCGGCGGC
>DASVTM010000068.1:0-6259 GCA_036387575.1 Brevundimonas sp. | reverse complement strand
CCCTCGCCCTGATCGCCCGCGCTGCCGAGGGCTCCGTCCGCGACGGGCTGTCTTTGCTGGATCAGGCCCTGGTGCAGGGCGAGCGCGGCGAGACGGTCAAGACCGAGGTCGTGCGCGACATGCTGGGTCTGGCCGACCGGTCCCAGACCATCGCCCTGTTCGAACAGATCATGGGCGGTCGCACGCCCGAGGCGCTGGAGACCTTCCGGACCCTGTACGGCTACGGCGCCGACCCGATCCAGGTGACCAACGACCTGCTGGAGCATTGCCACGCCGCCTCGGTCGCCAAGATGCTTGGGCCGAATGCGACGCGTTTGCCCGCCGATCAGGCCAAGACGCTCGCGGCGCTGGGAGCAGCGATCTCGGCAGGCACCCTGTCACGCACCTGGCAGATGCTGCTCAAAGGTCTTGAAGAAGTGAGGCGCGCGCCGAGCCCGGCGGACGCCGTCGAGATGATCATCGTGCGGCTGGCCTATGCGGCAGACCTGCCTGCGCCCGAAGATGCGCTGAAGAAGCTTCAGAACGGCGAGACCCTCGGAGGCGGTTCAGGCGGACCGACCCGTGGCGGCGGCGGTGGGGGAGGCGGATCATCCGTAGCGCTTGCCCCGCGTCCGGCTGCCCCGCCCGCTCTGCCGGATCCCCAGACTTTCGAGGCGACCGTCGCGCTGATCGGCCAGAGGCGCGAGATCAGTCTGCAGATGGACGTGCAGCGCTACGTCAAACCCGTCTCGTTCAAGCCGGGCGCCATCGTCTATGAGAGCGTCGAGGGGGCGCCGATCGATCTGGCCCGGCGTCTGGCCTCGCGGCTGCGCGAATGGACCGGGCGCACCTGGCTGATCGCTGCCAACGGTCAAGGCGGCGGTCAGACTCTGATCGAGCAGGAAAAGAGCGACCGGGCTCAGGTGCGCGCCGAGGTCGAGGCCGACCCCTTCGTCGCCTCGGTGCTGGCGGCGTTCCCGGGCGCCGTTATTTCCGACATCCGCACGCTGGCGCCGACCATCGAGATGCCCGCCATCCCCGACGATCCGGTCGACGACGAGGACTAGAGACGAAAACGGCGGGACACAGCTCCCGCCGTTTCTGTTTTGCAGAGTCAGATGATCTTCGCAGCCGTGTCGAATGGCAGGCGCGGGAAGCGTGGGAACAGGTTCTCGTCGGTGCCGTAGCCGAGGTTGATCACGAACGACGGGACCCATGTCGCATCGGCTAGGAACTCCGCCTTCACACCGGCGGCGTCGAAGCCAATCATCGGGCCGACATCGAGGCCGAGCGCGCGGGCGGCGATCATGAAATAGCCGGCCTGAAGCGAACTGTTCAGCACGCCCGGGATTTTGCGGGCGTCTTCATCGCCGAACCAGTTCTTGGCGTCCGGGTTATGCGGGAACAGGAACGGCATCTGCTCATGAAATTCGCCGTCATAGGCGACGATGACATTAACCGGAGCCGACATCGTCTTGGCCTTGTTACCCTCGGACATGAAGGGCGTCAGGCGCGCCTTGGCCTCGGACGAGGTGATGAACAGGAAGCGTCCCGGCGTCGTGTTGGCCGCTGTTGGCCCGAATTTCGTCAGGTCATAGAGCCTGTGCAGCAGTTCGGGTGCGACAGGGCGGTCGCTGAACGCATTGCGCGTACGGGCTTCGGTGAACAACTGGGCCAGCGCGTTATCGTCGAGCACTGCGTCGCGTGTGGAGGCGTCATAAGCCATGGAAGGCGTCCTGTTTATGAATAGCAACTTGTACAGTTGCTAAATAGGCTTCCGGGCCCGCTTGGCAAGAGCGTATCCGGCGGTTCGGGAATTCGCTGATCGAACGTCGCCAACTTTGCAAGTCAGTTCTCGGCGCGACCCCTGTCGCATCACGCCGCTTCGTCTTATCTAGAGGCCATGAAAGATCTCAACTCTCTGATGCAGCAGGCCCAGGCCATGCAGCAAAAGCTGCAGGACGCCCAGGCGAAGATGGCCGATACGACCGCCGAGGGAACCTCCGGCGGCGGCCTCGTCACGATTGCCCTCAAAGGCCCCGGCGAAATCACTTCGGTGAAGATCGACGACAGCCTGCTGGTCCCCGGCGAAGGCGAAATCCTCGCCGACCTGATCGTCGCCGCTCATGCTGACGCCAAGCGCAAGCTGGATGAAATCAACGGCGAGCTGATGCGTCAGGCCGCCGGTCCTCTGGCCGGAATGAACATTCCCGGCATGCCGAAGCTGTTCTGATTGGCCGCTTCCGCCGGACCTGAAATCGAGCGTTTGATCGCGCTGCTGGCCAAGCTGCCGGGGCTGGGTCCCCGCTCGGCTCGACGCGCGGCGTTGCAACTGCTCAAGCGCCGCGAGCAACTGCTGATCCCGCTGGCCGCCGCTATGGCCGAGACGGCGGAGAAGGTCGTCTCCTGCTCGGTCTGCGGCACGCCGGACACGCGCGATCCCTGCTCGATCTGTTCCGATCCCCATCGCGACAATGGCCTGATCTGCGTCGTCGAGGAGGCAGGTTCGCTGTGGGCCATGGAGCGGTCCGGCGCTTTCCGGGGCAAATATCATGTGTTGGGCGGGCTTCTCTCGGCGCTGGATGGCATCGGTCCAGAGGCCCTTCGTGTCGCTGAGCTGGTCGGTCGCGCGCGCGCCGGCAACGCCACAGGCGGAACAAACGGGGAGGGCGGCGCTGTGCGGGAGGTCGTGCTGGCGCTCCCGGCCACCGTCGATGGTCAGACCACGGCCCACTACCTGGCTGAACGCCTGTCAGGCAGCGGCGTGGAGGTGACCTCTCTGGCGCGGGGCGTCCCCGTCGGCGGAGATCTCGACTGGCTCGATGACGGCACGATCGTGCAGGCGCTACGGGCCAGACGACCCGCCTGACGCCGCTTCTCCAGAACGGCGACTCTCTTTAGGAACGAAGGGCGAACGCATGAGTCTGCGACCGATTTGGTCGTCGGCATCGGCGCCTATGGCCGCCGTCGTCACTTAGGAGCCTGCCCTGTGTCCCCTGAACTTCTCTCCCTTCTGACCTTGGCAGTGGCGCTAGTTGCCGCCGGCGCCGCGATATTCGCCGGAATGTCTGCGGCCCGGGCGGCGCATCTCGCGGGGCTTAACGATCCGGAAAAGGGCGCGGAAATGCTGCGTCGCTCACTTGGAGAACTGCGCGGCGAACTGGACCAGAAGTCAGCCACTCAGCGGATGGAGCTCCATGACGCTCTGGCCAAGATGGGGGGCGGACTGGACGGTCGCGTCGCCCACCTGACCGAAAGCGTCAATCGCCACTTCACTGCCTTTGCCGAGGTTCAGCAGAAGGCTGGCGAGAACCTCGCCGAGAGCCAGCGCTTGCGGCTGGCCGAGACCAACACAGCCGTCGCAAAGCTGACCGAGACCCTGACCGCCCAGCAACTTGAAGGCCGCAAGGCCATGCAGGAGGAGTTGGAGAAGGTCCGCACCACTCTGTCCGGCAATCTCGAGAACCTTCGTAAGGAGAATGAGGCCAAGCTGGAACAGATGCGCCTGACCGTCGATGAAAAGCTGCAATCGACCTTGGACCAGCGACTGGATGCGAACTTCAAACAGGTCTCGGACCGGCTGGAGTCGGTGCAGAAAGGGCTCGGCGAGATGCAGACGCTCGCCACGGGCGTCGGCGACCTCAAGCGCGTGCTGACCAACGTGAAATCGCGGGGCTCGTGGGGCGAGGTCCAGCTCGGCGCCCTGCTCGAGGACACGCTCACCACGGAACAATACGCGACGCAGGTTCAGGTCCGGCCGCGGAGCCAGGAGCGCGTCGACTTCGCCGTGCGCCTTCCCGGGCAGGACGACAACGGCCAGGTCTGGCTGCCTATCGACTGCAAATTCCCCCATGAGGACTATGCCCGGCTGGTCGCTGCCCAGGAAGCAGCCGATCCGGTCGCTGCCGAAGCAGCAGGCAAGGGACTCGAACGCGCTCTTGCCGCGCAAGCCCGTTCGATGGCCGAGAAATACATCAATCCGCCGAACACCACTGACTTCGCCTACCTCTATCTGCCCACCGAAGGCTTGTTTGCCGAGATCGTTCGACGCGAAGGTTTCGCTGCCGATCTGCGCGCTCGTTACAAGGTCGAGTTGGCGGGGCCCAGCACCCTGACAGCCCTGTAGAACAGCCTGCGGGTGGGCTTCCGCTCGCTGCAGATCCAGAAGAAATCCAGTGAGGTCTGGACCGAGCTCGGCAAGGTCAAGGCGGCGTTCGAGAAGTACGGCGATGCTCTCGAGGCTGTCGACACGTCGCTGGAGAAGGCCCGCAACAAGGTTTCCGACGTCACCCGTCGCCATAAGGCGGTGGTGCATAGTTTGCGAAACGTCGAGACCGTCGCCCTGCCTGAACCCACAGCGGAGGTCCCTGCGCTGGCCTTGCTCGACGAACCCGATAGCTAGAGCGCTGCCAGGGTGACAAGGGTGCTTGACTTATCTCGAACGCCTTGTAAAAGACCCTTGTCATAGAGATCGGGGTGTCCACCATGAATGTCGTCACGCGCAAACGCGTTCTTCAAACCGTTATCGGCGGCGTGATCCTGGCGGCAGTGACTGTCGGTGGCTCCGTCGGCTTGGGCTATCTGGTAGGCCACCTGAGCGCTTCGGCAGAGGTCGGCCTCGACAAGGCTATGATGTGGGGGATGGGCATCTTCGCGGTGATCGTCATGGCCGGCGCGATCCTCGTCGGTACGCTGTGGATGCGATCGATCGATGAAGCTGCGCGTGAGGCGCACAAGGCGGCTTGGTACTGGGGCGGATCCGGTGGCATGGCGGCGGGTGGGGTGCTCATGATTCTGAGCTTTCTCCCTCAGGCCGCGAGGATATCCATTCCCTCGGTGCTGTCTGACCGAACCGACCCGGCGGCGTACGCCGTCACCGGAGCCCTGGCCCTGATGACGCTGATGATGATCGGCTATCTCATTGTTTGGGCATGGTGGTGGATCGTCAGGTCGCGGGGCTGACCCGATGAACAATCGCCTCAAGGTGCTGCGCGCCGAACGGAACTGGAGTCAGGCCCATCTGGCCGAAGAACTCGGTGTTTCGCGCCAGACCGTCAATGCGCTGGAAACCGGCCGCTACGACCCATCCCTGCCGCTCGCCTTCAAGATCGCCAAGATCTTCGGCCAGCCCATCGAAGCCATCTTTTCAGAGTAAAATCATGACTGTCTCGTCCGCCTCTCGCCGCTTCTTCAAGGCGGCATCAATCAAGAAGCTGGCGCGGACCGCTGTCGGCGCCGCATTGGGGCTAGCGCTAGTCGCCGCTCTGGTGGGGTCCTGGGCGGGGCCAGCGTTCGCACAGGCGACGTCTGCGCCGGTAGTCAGCGCCATAAGCCCCGCTGCAGGAGACGGTCCCGCGCTGTGGGTCGTCAAGGACGTCGACTCAACCATTTATCTATTCGGCACAATCCACGTGCTGCGACCCGAAACCCGCTGGGAGTCGGCCGAGGTCACCGCCGCTTTCAACAGCGCCTTAGACATCTGGTTCGAGATTTCGAACCCGGACGACATGGCGGCCCTGATCCCCCTGATCAAGCAATACGGCGTCTCGCCCGGCACACCGCTGTCCAGCCTGCTTACGCCGGCCGAGCTCAACGAACTCAACGCCGCAGCCCAGACCATTGGCGCCAGCGCGGCCCAATTGGACGTCTTCCGTCCGTGGTATGCCGGGCTCACTCTGTCGCTCGCGCCGCTGAAGAAGGCTGGCTATGACCCGAACTCCGGCGTCGAACTGACGCTCAAGAAGCGTGCCGAGGCGGCCGGAAAACCGATCCACGGGTTCGAAACCCTCGACAAACAGGTCCGGCTTCTCGCGAACCTGCCGCAGGACATCCAGCTCGAGTTCTTGCGCTCGACGCTCAGGGATTTCGACGATGCGGGCACAGAACTGGACGCCATGGTCGCCGCTTGGGCAGCCGGCGACGTCGCGGCTCTGGACCGCGTCACCAACGAGGACATGAAGGCCGAGGCGCCAGACATCTACAAGGCGCTCCTGACTGATCGGAACACCGGCTTCGCCGACCAGATCCAGACCCTGCTGGCCGGCTCCGGCACGGCCTTCGTCGCTGTCGGAGCCGCTCACCTCGCCGGTGACGACAGTGTCCAGTCGATGCTGTCTGCCCGTGGCGTGGAGGTAAGCCGGGAGTAGATGCGGCTCTGTCCAGCCTCCAGCCTGCCCTTACTTTACAAGCTGTGCGGCACCGCCATCCTTCAGCGGCCGGATTGGCCAACGAGGTCTGGCAGACACCGGCAGGAATGAAGGCTCGGTCAGCCCACGGAGGA
>DASVTM010000067.1:0-2554 GCA_036387575.1 Brevundimonas sp. | reverse complement strand
GTTCCTCGGCGTCATATTGTCGGCGGCGGAGATCGAGCCCGATGCGGCCGAGACCGAGCACTGCGGCTCCTGCACCGCCTGCCTCGACGCTTGTCCGACCAACGCCTTTCCTGCGCCGTTCCAGCTCGATGCCCGGCGGTGCCTGTCGTATCTGACTATCGAGTTCCCGGGGGCTTGGCCCGTCGAGTTTCGCGCGGCGACCGGTTCGCGCATCTATGGCTGTGACGACTGTCTGGCGGTCTGTCCGTGGAACAAGTTCGCCGAGGCGTCGAAGGAGATCCGGCTGCAGGCGCGGGATGCGCTGGAACAGCCGCCGCTGGCCGAGTTGGCGACGCTGGATGACGCCGCCTTCCGGGCCCTGTTCTCGAAGAGCCCGATCAAGCGGATCGGTCGCGACCGGTTCCTGAGGAACGTCCTCTATGCGGTGGGCAACAGCGGGGATGCGGCGCTGGTGGCGACGGCGGAGCGGTTACTGGACGATGCGTCGCCGTTGGTGCGCGGGGCTGCAGTTTGGGCGCTGGGGCGACTGGATGCGGTGGCGTTTGGCCGAGCGCGGGGTGAACGGCTGGCGGGCGAGGCCGATGAGGGCGTGAAGCGCGAGTGGGCCCTTCTCCCCTTGCGGGAGAAGGACGTGTCAGCCCTGCGCCGCCCCAATCGCGCGTCCCGCACCGGGCACGGGGGCGATGTCGAGGAGCTTGACCCGGAACACCAACGCTGAGTTCGGCGGAATATCACCCGCATTCTGATCCTTATAGCCGAGCGCAGGCGGCAGATAGAGCATCCACTCGTCGCCCTTCTTCATGCGTTGCAGGGCTTCGGTCCAGCCGGGCACGACCTCGTCGACGTGGATGGCCAGCGGCACGCCGCGCTCGAACGAGCTGTCGAACACCGTGCCGTCGGTCAGAGCGCCTTCGTAGTCGACGCGGACCAGATCGTTGCGGTCGGGGCTGGCGGCGCCCGACGGGCCGGAGGTCAGCACCTTGTACTGGAGCCCTGACGGCAGGGTCTGAACGCCCTCGGCCGACTTGTTCTTTTCCATGAAGGCGGCGGCGTCGGCGGCGTTCTTGGCCAGGGTTTCGGCCGAGACAGGCGGGGTGCGGTTACAGGCGGCGGTCGTCAATATCGCGGCGCCCATCGCGAACGCCGTCGCAGCCTTAACCCATCCGAAGCGCATAACCCTGGTCCTTCAACGCCTGACCGATCTCGTCAGCGTGGGCGCTATCGCGCGTTTCGACCATGATGTCGAACTCCGCGCCCTTGGCAGGGACATCCAGCGCCAAACGGTTGTGGACGACGTCGATGATGTTGCCGCCGAGGCCGCCGATCACCGCCGCCATGGCCGACAGCATGCCCGGCCTGTCGTCGCCGAGAATGCGGTAAACGATCAGCCTCCGTTCACGGACCATCTCACGATTAAGCACCACGGCGAGCATCCGCGCGTCGATATTTCCGCCGCACAGCACCAGCCCCACCTTGAGCCCGGCGAACTTCTCCGGATAGCGCAGCAACGCCGCCAGACCGCCGGCGCCCGCGCCCTCGGCCACTGTCTTCTCGAGCGTGACGTACAGGGCCACGGCCTTTTCGAAGTCTTCCTCGGCACAAACCAGCACGTCTTCGACCAGCGGATCGGCGAGCGCATAAGGAATGTCGCCGACCGCCTTGATGGCGATCCCTTCCGCGATGGTCGCACCGCCGCATTTAGGCATCTCACCCCGCCGGCGCGCGGCGAACGACGGATACATCTCGGTCTCGACCCCGAAGATGCGGATGTCAGGCTTCATCGCCTTGGCCGCGATCGAACAGCCGGCGATCAGCCCTCCGCCGCCGATGGGGATGATCAGGACGTCGAGATCCGGCGCATCCTCGAGGAACTCGATCGCGCACACGCCCTGCCCGGTGACGATGCCCTCGTCGTCGAAGGCAGAGATGAAGACCATCTCCTCCTCATCGCGGAACCGGTGCGCCTCCTGCGTCGAGGCGGTGAAGTCCGCCCCCTTGATGACCACGGTCGCGCCGTGGCTGCGGGTGCCATCGGCCTTGGTGAACGGGGTGCCCTCGGGCATGACGATGGTCACGGGAACACCTAACCGACCGCCGTGATAGGCCAGAGCCTGCGCATGATTGCCGGCTGAGGCCGCGACGACGCCGCGCCGCATCTCGTCGGGTGTCAGCTGGAGCAGACGGTTCAGGGCGCCTCGCTCCTTGAACGAGCCGGTGAAATGCAGATTATCGTACTTCACCCAGACCTCAGCGCCGGTCAGTTGCGACAAGCGGCGGGAATGGCGGACGGGGGTCCGGTCCACCTGTCCCGCAATTCGGGACTGGGCAGCCTGGATGTCTGAAAATGTCACGGTCATCGCCATGTTTTGGCTCAGCCAGCAAGCGCCCGCAACCTTGACCTTGGGGGGCGCGTTGGGGGTATGACTGAGAGCCGATCGCGCCGACCCCTTCACGGGGCAAAGGAGCGTGACGCGCAGAAAGGAAACGCCATGTCCACGCAAACCCGTTTCGCCCGCCCTGCCTTGGCCGCCTCACTGACCTTTCTCGCCTTGGC
>DASVTM010000066.1:0-2140 GCA_036387575.1 Brevundimonas sp. | reverse complement strand
CGGCGGGGCGGTCGGCGTCGCGGTCGATGTCGGCGAGGTGGCGGAGGGCGAAGGCGCGCAGGAGGGGCTTGTTGAGCTCGCGCGCAAGGGCGGCGCCGCGCGCATAGCTGTTGCGCGCGGTGACCCGGTCGTCCTCGGCATAGGCCTCCCGGGCGATCTCGAACTCTTTCTGGATCGCTTCGGTCACGGCGTCGGGTCCTTAGTAGGCATGGCTCTCGGCGGGGCGCTCGACCAGCAGACCGTCCTTGAGGGCGAAGACGCGGTCCATGTGACCGGCCAGCTCCATGTTGTGGGTCGCGATCAGGGCGGCGACGCCGGTGTTCTTGACCAAGGCGTGCAGGGCCTCGAACACGGTCTGGCTGGTGGCGGGATCGAGGTTGCCGGTCGGTTCGTCGGCCAGCAGCAGGCGCGGCTTGTTGGCGAGCGCGCGGGCAAGGGCCACACGTTGTTGCTCGCCACCCGACATCTGGGCCGGCTGGTGCAGGACACGGTCGGCGAGACCGAGCGACGCCAGAGATTCCTCCGCCATGGCGCGGGCCTCGGCTTCCTTGTGACCGGCGATACGGATCGGCAGGGCGACGTTGTCGCGGGCGTCGAACTCGGGAAGCAGGTGGTGGAACTGGTAGACGAAGCCGATGCGGTTCAGGCGGATGCGGGTGCGGGCGCGCTCGTCGAGCGTGCCGACATCCTCGCCGTCGATCATCACCACGCCCTCGGTCGGACGCTCCAGTAAGCCGGCGGCGTGCAGCAGCGATGACTTGCCGGAGCCCGAAGGCCCGATCAGGCCGACGATCTCACCCGGATAAACATCCAGATCGACGCCCTTGAGCACGGTCAGGTCGCCCCGACCGGTCGTGTAGGTGCGGACGATATTCCGCAGGCTCAGAACAGGATCACTCATAGCGAAGGGCCTCGACCGGATCGATCCGGGTCGCGAGCCACGACGGGATCAGGCTGGCGACGCAGGACATGAAGACGGACCACAGGGTGACCCAGACGACGTCCATCGGGTCCACCTTGGCGGGTATGGAGTCGAGCATATAGACGTCGGCGTTGAACAGCTGGGTCTGGAACACGAACTCGAGGAAATGCTGGATCGCCCCGATGTTGAGACAGAACAGCAGGCCGAGGATCAAACCGACCAGCATGCCCGAGATGCCGATCATGGCGCCGGCCATGAAGAAGACGCGCAGGATCGACGACGGGCTGGCCCCGATGGTGCGCAGGATGGCGATGTCGCGCGTCTTGTTCTTCACCAGCATGACGATGCCGGAGATGATGTTGAGCGCGGCGATGGCCACGACCATGCCGAGGATGATGCTCATGGCCACCCGCTCGACCTTGAGCGCACCCCAGAAGGCGGCGAGGCGCAGGGTCCAGTCGGTGACCAGCGATCCCCTGCCCGCCGCGTTGCGCACGGCCTCGGTGTAGGATGCGACCTCATCGGCCTTGGCGACCTTGAGCTCGATGACGTCCCAGACGCCTTCCTTGCCGAAGAAGAGTTGCGCCTGTTCCTGAGGCATGAAGATGAAGCTGCGGTCATAGTCTGCGGCGCCAGACGAATAGGTGCCGCCGACGAAATAGGTCTTCCGGTTGCCGCCCAGATTGCCGAAGGCGCTGTCGGCGCCCGTCGGGGAATAGAGGGTGATCGGGTCGTTGACGCGCAAGCCGAGCTGGTCGGCCAACGCCTGACCGATCAGGATCCGGTCACCGCCGTAGGCGCCCTTGCCAAAGCTGGCTTTGGCCTCGGGCGAGAGGCTGGACGAGACGTAGGACATCGAGCCAAGGTCTTCGGGACGAAGGCCGCGAACGTAGGCGCCAGTCGTCTGGCCACTGGCCTGAATCAGCGCTTGCGCCTCGACCAGGGGGCTGACGCTGATCACGCCCGGGACAGCCTTAATGCGGGCCAGAGCGGCGTTGCGATCCGGCGATGTCAGCACGGGCCCGGTGACATACATATGGCCGTTGAAGGACAGCATGCGGCCGAGCAGTTCGGAGCGGAAGCCCGACATGATGCTGAGCACCACGATCAGGGCCATTACCGCCAGCATGATGCCGAAGAAGGAGATGATGGCGATAAGGGCGACGCCGCCTTCCTTCTTCTTGGCGCGCAGGTAGCGGAGGGCGAGGCCGACTTCCC
>DASVTM010000065.1:0-17656 GCA_036387575.1 Brevundimonas sp. | reverse complement strand
GTCTGACGTGTCCCGGTATGACGCGATATCACCGATACTCGAGGCCTGGCGAGGCCCCGCCGCACCGGTCGGGCGAGTATCCGTCGTGATTAACACTGCGTTGAACGACGAGCGGAAATGAGTTATACACAAGACGAGCACAAATGGCCTCCGGGGGGGAGGCCAGAGCGGCGAAACCGATGTGGTATCGCTCTGTCACTGGTCGAGTACGATGCACGACCGCCGCCCCGCTTCAACCGGGTCGAACGCACCGAGTATGGGGTCTGCCGTCATGGCGCTGGATACGGGGGCTGCCTCCGACGAGTTCCGTTCGCACGCCGACTGGAAGGACCTCGCGCCCTCCATCGCCGACGCGGCGACTCTTGGATCCGGACTGCGCGCAACCCGTGAAGCTTCAGGCCGATCACTCGCCGAACTGACGGTCGCGACCCGTGTGCACACTCGCTATCTGATCGCGATGGAAGAAGGCGATTTCTCCGCCCTGCCCTCGCGCGTTTTCGCCATCGGATATGTGCGCGCTTATGCCGAGGCGCTCGGCCTTGACGAACAACTGGCCGTCGAACGCTTCAAGCGGGAAAGCCCGGACGGCTCGGTGCCGCTCCAGGCGCCGGTCGGGGTCGCATTTCAGGACGTACGGCGCTACTCGCCTCGTGTGATCGGGGTAATAGTCGCCATCGCGGTTGCGGTCGTCGCCTGGAACGTATTCCAGCGCGTCAACCTGATGCATGCGCCCCAGCCGTCGGACATCGCTTCGGTTCCCGAGAGCTGGAGCCTCGGCGACGTCCCCGGACAGCCCGCAGTCGCCATAGGCGCTCCGCAACCCGCTCCGCCGGACCAGACAACGCCTGCCCTCTACATCACGCCCGGCCTGGAGGCCCAGCTAACGGGTATCGACCCCACCGACACGGAAGCCGTCGCCGCCGCAGCCGCCGCCCAGGCCCCGCCGGTTCAGGCCGCCTTCAATCCACGCGGCGCCATCTACGGCGCTGCCGCCACCGCTTCGCAAGTCGTGTTGCAGGCGAAAAAGGCCGCCGCTCTGGTCGTGCGCATGGGGGACGGCCGCGTCCTGTTCGCCCGACAACTGGCCGCAGGTGAGAGCTGGCGCGCCCCGACGGGCGTCGCGGCCACCGTCGACGTCTCCGATCCCACTGCGTTCGATGTCTACCTGAACGGGGAGCACGGCGGGGGTCTTGCCACCGTCCTGACGCCCCTGAGCCAGCTCAACAGCCGTGCCGATCAACTGGCCCGTCAGACCGCCGCCGAGGTCTCGGCCCGGACCGCGTCAGCCCAACGCGCCGCTCAGGCCGCTACGGATCAAGCAGCGCGCCGGACCGGACAGGCCATGCAGGCGGGGGCCGGTGTCGCCCAGCAGGGTTTGAATATGGCAGTCTCGCCGCGTTGATATCATCGCGCCAGTCATGGCCATGCCATGATGTAGCGCCTATCTAGTGGCAACTATGAGCGACCATTCGCATATCCGTCCGTGGCGCCATATCGAGCGCCGCAAGAGCCGCCAGATCATGGTGGGGTCCGTGGCCGTGGGCGGGGACGCGCCGATCAGCGTCCAGTCGATGACCAACACCCTGACCTCGGACGCCAATGCGACGATCGGCCAGATCCGTGAGCTCGAGGAGGCCGGCGCGGACATTGTCCGTGTCTCATGCCCCGACGAAGAGTCGACGGCAGCATTCAAGACGATCGCCCGGGCCGCCAAGGTGCCTTTGGTCGCCGACATCCATTTCCATTACAAGCGCGGCATTGAGGCGGCTCAGGCCGGCGCCGCCTGCCTGAGGATCAATCCGGGCAATATCGGCAACGCCTCGCGCGTCCGCGACGTGATCCAGGCCGCCAAGGACTACGGCTGCTCCATGCGGATCGGCGTCAACGCCGGGTCGCTGGAGCGGGAACTGCTGGAGAAATACGGCGAGCCCTGCCCGGATGCGATGGTCGAGAGCGCCCTCAACCACGCCCGCATCCTTCAGGATCACGACTTCCACGAGTTCAAGATTTCGGTCAAGGCATCCGATCCCTTCCTGACCGTCGCCGCCTATCAGCAGCTGGCCGAGGCCATCGACTGTCCGCTGCACCTCGGCGTCACCGAGGCGGGGCCGTTACGCACCGGCACGATCAAGTCCGCGATCGGCATGGGCAATATGCTGTGGGCCGGTATTGGCGACACCATCCGCGTCTCCCTCGCCGCTGATCCGGTCGAGGAGATCAAGGTCGGGTTCGACATCCTCAAGTCGCTGGGTCTGCGCCATCGGGGGGTCAACATCATCGCCTGCCCGTCGTGCGCCCGTCAGGGCTTCAACGTCATCGATACGGTGGTCTTGCTGGAAGAAAAGCTCGCTCACATCTCGACCGCCATGTCGCTGTCTATCATCGGCTGCGTCGTCAACGGCCCGGGCGAGGCCCTCTACACCGACGTAGGCTTCACCGGCGGCGGCAAGGGTTCGGGCATGGTCTACCTGAACGGCAAGATCGCTCACAAACTCGACAACGCTCTTATGGTCGACGAGATCGTCGGCCTGGTCGAGGCGAAGGCCGCGGAACTGGACGCGGCGCGTGAGGCTGAGCTTCAGGCGGCTGAATAACGCACCCTGCGGGTCTCAAGCTTCACGGCTTGGTTGACCGGCCAAGAGCGCAATGCCAAGTTGCGGCCAGTTCGCCGGGGGGTGAACTTTATCGACTCAGGGGCTTCAATGTTTTCAGTTTCAATCGCGCGCTTCGGCGTGCGCGCGCTCGTGCTTGCGGGCGTTTCGCTTTCTCTGCCAGCCTGCGCGACCATCACGCGCGGCTCTAGCCAGGAGTTTACCGTTCAAAGCCAGCCGCCCGGAGCCACGGTCCGCACGTCCAATGGCTTCGAGTGCGCCGCCACGCCCTGCACCTTCCGGATGCAACGCAAAAGCGCTTTCACGGCTACCTTCGAACTGGACGGCTATGCGACCGAGACGCGTCAGGTTGAGAGCAAGATGGCGGGCGCAGGCGCTGCCGGTATGGCAGGCAACATTCTGGTCGGAGGCATCATCGGTGGAGTGGTCGACGCCAGCTCCGGCGCGATGAATGACCTGACACCCAACCCCTTGTTGGTCATTCTCCAAACTCCTGCTCAGCGCGCTGCAAACCCTGCCCCAGCGCCCGCTCCGAGCGGAGCGGCTCAATGATCTTGCGCAAACTTGCGATCGCCGGAGCTCTTGCCTCCGTCATGGGCCTCGCCGCCTGCGCCACCCCCTCCAACCCGGGCAACATGACCCTGCCTGCGTCGGCAGGCCTGACCGCTACGGCTGGCGACCTGGGTTACCATTCGGTGACCAAGGTAGATGTCAGCGGGGGCAAGGAAACCAATCCTCTGTGGACCGCTCAGGTTTCCAGCGAAGCGTTCAAAAAGGCCCTCGAGGACTCTCTGGCTCTGGCCGGTTACATGGGAACGGACGGGCCGCCGATGCAGGTTCAGGCCAATCTGGTAAACCTCCGCCAACCCTTCGCCGGCTTCGACCTCTCGGTCACCAGCGAGGTGCGCTACACCGTAACCCGCGACGGTCGGTCGGTTTTCGATGAGACAGTTTCGGCGACCGGAACGGCGAGTATGGGCGAATCCTTCATGGCCGTGGAGCGCCTGCGGATGGCCAACGAAAAGTCGATCCAGGAAAACATCAAGGCCTTCCTGACCCGCTTCCGCGCTCGCGCGCACTGAGCCGTCAGGACGTGGACGCGACGGGATCGGAGAAAGCTGGTCCCGTCATCCCCGTCTCTAAACCACCCCGAACAGCCGCAGCGCCTGATAGCCGGCGACCAACAGGACGATGACGCCGACGGCGTAGGTCAGGACCTTGGTCGGAGCGATGCGGGTGATGACGCCGGCCATGGGAGCCGCCAGAAGGCCGCCAACGACCAGACCTGCAACCGCTGTCGCATGGGTCATCAGGCCGTCGGCCTGCTGCCAGTGGCCGGTCAGGAGGGCGGCGAGGAAGGTCGCGGAAATTGCCGAGGTGACGAAGAACTCCGCGGTGTTGACAGTGCCGATCGACATGCGCGCGTTCTCGCCGGAGCCGACGAGGGTGGTCGTCACGGTCGGGCCCCAGCCACCGCCGCCGATAGCGTCGAAGAAGCCACCGGCGACGCCCAAAGGCCCCGCCAGCTTCTTCGAGAAATCCTTGGGACGCGTACCGCGCCAGGCGCGCCAGACGATCGTGATCCCCATGACCGCCAGATACAGGGTGATCCAGGGCTTGAGCAGATTGCCGTCGATGCTGGTCAGGACGAAGGCGCCGAGTATGCCGCCGACCACCCCGCCCAGCGCCAGCGGCGCGAACAGCGCCCAGTTGACGTTCTTGTTGACCGCATGGGACCCGGCCGAGGCCGCCGTGGTGAAGACTTCCGCCGCATGGACACTGGCGGACGCGGCTGCAGGCGGCACGCCGAACGCCAGCAGCACCGTCGATGAAATTACACCGTAGGCCATGCCGAGGGCCCCATCGACGCTTTGCGCCAGGAAGCCCACGAGCAGGAAGATCAGAAAGTCGTTCATGGCGTCTCTGGCGGAAAGCGGAGCCGCGTTCTCGAACGTGCCCGGCACAGGGTAAAGCGACAAATCATGGTCACTCGAGGGAGTAATTCTCCGGCCTCGCCTTTCAGCGCCGGTCGCACATTTCACTCTTGCAGGCGCGCGACCATCTGAGGGTTCTCCGGCTACAGCTTGAAACATCTAGTTCATGAGGCCGGGATGGTAACCGGGGCTGACGCGAACGTGACGCCCGAGCGCGATCCGGGCGCCGCAACGCCCTTCCTCGACAGGAGGCCGCATCCCGGAGTAAGACCGCGCCTCCTCAAGAACAGGCGACTTCTCCCTTGCGACTGCCCCAGGCCCGGCTCGATCAGGTGCTCGACCGTTTCCATCAGGTGGAGGCGCGTATGGGCTCGGTCACGGACGGTCAGGAGATCGTGCGCCTGTCCAAGGAGCACTCGGAGATGAAGCCGGTCGCCGACGCCGTCCAGGCCCTGGCCAAGGCGCGCGCGGAAATCGAGGATCTGGCCAGCATGGCCGAGGATCCCGAGATGGCCGCCATGGTCGCCGATGAGCTGGAAACGCTTAACGCGACGCTGCCGGATATGGAGCGCGATGTCGCCCTGTTGCTGGCGCCGCGCGACGCCGACGAGAACGCTTCGGCCGTGCTGGAAGTCCGCGCCGGAACGGGCGGGGACGAAGCCGCCATCTTCGCCGGCGATCTGTTCCGCATGTATTCGCGCTACGCCTCGACGCGAGGCTGGCGGGTCGAACTGGACAGCGCCACCGAGGGCGACGCCGGGGGCTACAAGGAAATCATCGCCACGGTCACCGGCGACGGCGTCTTCGGCCGGCTGAAGTTCGAGAGCGGCGTCCACCGTGTCCAGCGGGTGCCGGCGACCGAGTCGCAAGGGCGCATCCACACCTCCGCGGCGACAGTCGCGGTGCTGCCCGAGGTCGAGGACGTCGAGATCGAGATCCACGACAAGGACATCCGCATCGACACCTACCGCGCCTCCGGCTCGGGCGGTCAGCACGTCAACACGACCGATTCAGCCGTCCGCATCACCCACCTGCCGACCGGCATCATGGTGACGTCGTCGGAGAAATCCCAGCACGTCAACCGCGACAAGGCGATGAAGAACCTGCGCGTGCGTCTGTACGACATGCAGCGCCAGGCCAAGGATCTGGTCCGGTCCGACGCCCGCAAGTCGCAGGTCGGCTCGGGCGACCGGTCGGAGCGCATCCGAACCTACAACTATCCGCAGGGACGGGTCAGCGATCACCGCATCAACCTGACCCTGCACAGCCTGCCGCAGATCATGGAGGGGGATATCGATCCCCTGTTGAACGCCCTGATCGCCGAGGATCAGGCCGCGCGTCTCGCCGATCTGGAAGCGGAATTTAACTAAACAGCGGCGTCGAACAGGGCGTCGCGAGCGATCTCGGGCTTCAGCATCGGGAAGAAATGCGTACCGCCAGCCACGGTCTCGAGCGTGATCTGACGGCGCGGGTCGCTGGCGACGTGGCAGGTCGAGGCGGTCTCGGCCTTCAGGATGCGCACGGGGCGATCCAGCCGAGCCAGAGCCTTCCACGGATCGTGTGACTGGGCGGCGTAGTTGGACGCTTCCCACTCGGGCGCACAGGCGAGCACAAGACCTTCGTCGGTCTCGACCAGACCGTCGGACAAATAGTGAGCCAGCGCCATTTCGGGCCAGCCCTTGAAGGCGCCGCGTCCGCGATAGGCGATCAACGCTTGATCGCGGCTCTCAAACACGCGGCGACGACGCAGTGCGCCTTTTGCCAATGGAATGCGGCGAGGCAGGCTTCTCAGCAGCGGAAACTTGAAAGCCGTGACCCAGGCGCGCGTCCAGATGACGGGGTCGAGTAGCACCAGTTGTGAAACCTTGTCGCGCCGCTCGGCAGCCGCCAGCAGGCTGGACGTGCCGCCCATCGAGTGACCCGACATCACCACCGGCGGACCGTCGATGGTGTCGAGCAGGGCGATCAGGTCATCGCGGTGATCGGCCCAGCTCCAGCGACCGACGACGGGCGTGGGCAGGGTCGTGCGGCCATGACCACGCAGGTCTGGGGCCCAGATGCGCAACGACGCTGAAAGCGGGGCCAGCAGGGTGCGATAGGTGGCGGCGTTGAAGCCGTTGGCGTGGACGTATACCAGATCGACCGGGCGCTTTGCGTCGCCGAAATCCAGCACGGACATCTGCCCGGCGCCCCAGCGATTATCGACCGGAACGGACAGACGACGGGGCGGGGTCAGAAGGGCGGCGTCCATCGATCCAATCTAGGGATGGCGCATCGCTTTCGCCAGCGGCGAAACCCTATGCAGCCACCCGGCAAGCGGGACAGCGACCATGACCCTCGATCGTGGTGCGTTCGATCGCATAGCCGGCGGCGTCTGCAGCGAGGGAGAAGGTCTGGCCGGTCGGCGCCAGCAACTCTTCGGTCGCGCCACAGCAGTCGCAGATCAGGAAGGCTGCCGCGTGCGGAAGGGCTTCGGCGTCGTTGCCGGCCGTGCAGGCGACATAGGCGCTGATCGAGGCGATCCGGTGCGCCATGCCCTTGCGCTCTAGAAACTCCAGCGCACGATAGACCGTCGGCGGCTTGGCGGCCTGTCCGTCCTCGCCATAGCGGGCGATCAGGTCATAGGCCTTCACTGGCTCTCCAGCCGTCAGCAACAGCTCCAGCACCCGGCGGCGGGGCGCGGTCATGCGCTCGCCCTCGGCCACGCAGCGCCCCTCCGCTGCGGACAGCGCAATGCCGATGGCGTCGACGCCGGGGCGGTCGTGATGGTGATCGTGATCGCAAGCGGAGGCCATGGAGACACAGCTAGGGCGTGAACGTCCGCTTCGCAACCAAGCAGGGCTTGACGATCTGTGATGTTATCTCATAACAGATTAGTGTCTTCCCCGACGCCGAGGTCTCTCATGCGCAAAACTTCCGCCCTTTCCACCCGCACCGCACTACTCGCTTTTGCCGGCTGGACAGCCCTTGCCGGTGTCGCCGCTGCGCAAACCGCGCCGACGCCGGATGCCGCCGACACCGTCGACGATGTGGTCGTTACAGCCTCGCCGTACGGGGTCAGCCAACGCGCCTCCAACATCGCTACCACAGTGCTGGATGAACAAGCTCTGGCCGTCGCGCCTGCCCAATCGCTCGGCGACATGCTGGCAGGTCAGCCCGGCCTGCGCTCGACCGGCTTCGCTCCCGGGGCTAGCCGTCCGGTGATCCGGGGACTGTCCGGCCCGCGCGTTCAGGTCCTGACCAATGGCATCGGCATGATCGACGCCTCCTCGGTCTCGCCCGACCATGCCGTGGCCACCGATCCCGCCGAGGCCAGCCGCATCGAGGTCGTACGCGGCCCCTCAACCCTCATCTATGGTGGCTCGGCCATCGGCGGGGTGGTCAATATCATCGACAGCCGCATACCGACCGAGATCCCGAATGGCGGCCTGTCGGGCGTGATCTCGACCCAGGCGTCCAGCGTCGACGACGGCAAGTCGATCTTCGCCCGCCTGACCGCCGGGACCGGCCATTTCGCCTTCAACATCGACGGCGTGAAGCGCTCGACCGACGACTATGACATTCCCTCACCCGCCCGCTCGGCCCGCCTCGCAGCGCAGGATGGCGAACCGCGCGGCGCGGGCGGCACTCAGCCTAACTCCTATACCGAGCTCGAAGCCTGGGGCGTCGGCGGCGCTTACATCTTCGACAAGGGTTATTTCGGCGTGTCCTACAAGGACACCAACAGCGAGTACGGCACCGTCGCCGAGCCGACCGTCTTCATCCAGTTGCACCAGACGCGCGAGGACGTGCGCGGTGAGTACAATTTCGACGCAGGTCCGTTCAAGACGATCCGGGGCAACTATGGCCATGCCGAATACACCCACACCGAGTTCGAAGGCCCCGGCGAGCCCGGCACGATCTTCAACTCCGACGGTCAGGAAGGTCGCATCGACCTGATCCAGCGCGAACGGTCGATGTCGGGCGGTGGGACGTGGAACGGCGCCATCGGCGTTCAGGGTCTTTCGCGGACGTTCGAAGCCATCGGCGACGAAGCCTTCGTCCCGACCAGCGATATCGAGGAAGCGGGGATCTACACGATCCAGCGACTGGACCGGGGTCCGTTCGGCTTCGAAGGTGGGCTGCGCTATGACCGCCATATGGTGACGGCCACACCGATCGGCGACGTCACCGAGATCGAACGCGAGTTCGACAACGTCTCGGCCTCGCTGGCGGGCTTCATCCGCCCTGCGCCCGGTCTTTTCCTCGGCCTGAGCCTCGCTCACAACGAGCGCGCGCCATCCGAGGTCGAGCTGTTCGCCGACGGCCTGCACATCGCCACCACCGCCTATGAGACCGGCGACCGGACGCTCGACACCGAAAAGGTCAACACTCTCGAAGGTACGGTCCATTACGACGCGGGCAAGGTTTCGGCCGACCTGCACGTCTATGGATCGAAATACGACGGCTTCATCGACGAGCGCCCGACCGGCGCGACCTTCACCTCGGAAGAGGGCGAGGAATTCCCGATCTTCGCCTTCGTCCAGACCGACGCTACCTTCTACGGCTTCGAAGCCGAGGGCTCCTACGCCCTGTGGGAGACCGGAAACCGCAAGCTGGCTCTCGAAGCGGCGGCCGACTACGTCAACGCCGAGACGGACCTCGGTCCGGCAGCGCGCATCCCGCCGTGGTCGTTGACGAGCCGTCTGGCCTGGACCTCCAAGCCGTTCGACGCCAGCATCGAGGTGCGTCACGTCGCCGAACAGGACCGGGTCGCCGATCTCGAACTGCCGACCGACGACTACACCCTGCTGAACCTCGCCGCCGCCTGGCGTCCGCTGGCCGATCGCAACGTAACGGTCTTCGCCGAGGCCAGGAACTTGACGGATGAGGAGGCGCGCGAACACGTCTCCTTCCTCAAGGACATCGCTCCGATGCCCGGCCGGAACTTCCGCGTCGGCGTGGCTTACAGGTTCTAGGGCGCTATCGCTCGCCGCGCGGCGGCTTGCTGCTTGAGCGCAGGTTTGGGGCGCTATCGCTCTCGATGACCGCTCACTGCTCGACGAAGAAGTGATCTCGCTCCCCTGAGGGGGAGCGAGACTCGCCCAATGGGATGGTCGCGTTTGCCGCCGACGCCGGCTTCCGCTAGAAGGCGCGACTTTCAGTTTTTCCAGAGACCTTGGCGTCCATGACCGACACAATGCAATCCGACGGCCAACTGGCCGGCACTGTCCTGTTCTACAGCAAGCCCGAGCCGCTTTCGGCCGAGTTGCACGGCAAACTGGGCGCCAATCCAGTCGACAAGCCCTATGCGTTCGTGGCTCAAACGCACGTCGTGCCGCTGACCGTGACCGAGTTCGCCCCGGCCGCCCTGTCCTATCCCGTCGTCTTCCTCGGCGACAACAAGCAGCCGGTCGCCGTGATGGGCCTGCGCCAGAGTGAGAACCTCTACGTCGACGCAACCGGCGAGTTCCGGGCCGAGGCCTATATCCCCGCCTACGCCCGCCGTTATCCGTTCGTCTTCGCCAACGACGACCAGCAGCAGCGGATGATCCTTTGCATCGACCGCGATGCTCCATTCATCGTCGAAGGCGGCCAGGTGCCTCTGTTCGACAACGGCCAGCCCTCGGCCTACGTCAATCAGGCGATGGAGTTCTGCAACAACTTCGAACAAGAGCGTCAGCGCACCGACAGCTTCGTCGCCCTGCTGACCGAACTCGACCTGTTCCACACCCGCGAAGCCGTCTTCACGCCACGCGACGAGCAGGGCAACCCCGGCGAGCCGCAAAAGCTGGCTGACTATTTCGCGGTCTCGGAAGACAAGCTGAAGGCCCTGCCGGCCGAGAAGCTTGCCGAACTGCGCGACAACGGCGCCCTCGGCCAGATCTACGCCCACCTGGTGTCGCTGCTCGGCTGGGACCGTCTGATCGCACTCGCGTTCCAACGCGCCGCGCAGATGCCGACTGCGGCTAACGCCTGATAGGAAGAAGGAGGCAGTAGGGGTCAGGCAGCAGGCAGTAGAAGCGAGAGCTCACCGCCATTCCGCCTCCCCTACTGCCTACTGCCTACTGCCTACTGCCTACTGCCTACTGCCTATCTTCTCACGAACAACGCCCGAGTCAGGCAGCTGAAGACCAGCCGCCCGCCCTCATCGAGCAGATCATGCTGGGCGATGACGATGCCTTTTTCGTCGCCGACAGGATCCTTGCCCATCACGGTCATGCGGCCACGCAGCAGTTCGCCCGGTGGCGGGTTGCGCATGAAGCGAAGGCCGTCGACGGCGAGGACCTTGGTCTGGGCCCAGCCGGACGACTTCTCCGCCGCCAGCCGCGACCACAGGGCGTAGACCATGGCGTCGGGCGCGCCGTAGGCGACGTCCCAGCCGGGCGCGAACCTTTCGGCGAAAGCCTCCACCGCCGCCTCGTCGACTGCAATGGCGCCGAGCTGCAGCACCTGGCCGTTGTCGAGGTCCTCGAAATGGAGGTGCAGGCTTTCGCTCATGGTCTGGTCCTTACTCGGCCGGCTCTTCGGACACGCGAACCAACAGCTTGCCGTCATGATCGCCGGTGAACAACCGGTTCAATGAGGTCAGCGCGCCTTCGAGGCCGTTATCGACGTGGACCTTCCACTTGACTTGGCCGTCCGCCAGCCATGGCCCCATTTCGGCGATCATCTCGCGAGCGCGTGGCGCGTAGTCGAGCACCAGAAAACCCTGCATCGTCATCCGGTGAGTGATCAGGCGGCTGAGGTCCGGCGACGGCGGGCGTTTGGTCGCGTTATAGGCGGAGACCATCCCGCAGACCGCCATTCGGGCGCCGATGTTCAGCCGATTCCAGACCGCGACCATGATGTCGCCGCCGACGTTCTCGAAATTGAGGTCGACGCCGTTCGGGGCCAGCCGATCGAGAGCCGCGCCGACGTCCTCGCCTTTATAGTCGATGGCCGCGTCGAACCCGAGCTCCTCGACCAACCAGCGACATTTATCGGATCCGCCGGCGATGCCGATGACGTGAGCGCCTAGCTGTTTGGCGATCTGACCGGCGATGGAGCCGACTGCGCCCGCCGCCGCCGAGATAACCATGACCTGCCCCGGCTCGGGCCTCAGCACATCGGTGACGCCGAAATAGGCCGTCAGTCCGGTCATGCCCATCACCGACATATTGGCCGTCAGAGGCAGGCCCGGCGCGCGGTGGACCCGCGACGCGCCCACATCCGGCACGACCCCGTAGTCCGCCCAGCCGCCCATCGCGGTGGTGACGACGTCGCCTGCCTTGAACCTGTCCGATTTGGTCTCCTCGACAACGCCCAGGGTCAGACCGCGCATGACATCGCCCAGCCCTACCGGCGGCAGATAGCCGACGGCGTCGTTCATCCAGGTCCGGTTGGTTGGGTCCAGCGACAGGTAAACGGTTCGGATCAGAACCTCGCCGTCTTTCAGATCAGGCGTGGGGCTCTCGATCAGTTCGAGGTCACCGTCCTTGATCAGCCCTTGAGGTCGCTGACGCAGAACCCACTGACGATTGATCGGCATAGAACGTCTCCCGAGATGGTTTCTTTTGTGGACCCATGATGACCGAGCTGCGGCGGCTGTCGAGAGGAGTGCAAAGAAAAACGGACGGATCAAAGATCCGCCCGTGAAGTGGCATCATCGAGAATGAGGCGCGGAGGCGACAAACTGGCTTTCGCCAGTTTCAAGTCGGGGGGGCGTCGCCGCCTCCGCAGATTGATAACGATGACTCTTGAAAGGCGTTCCTTCGGGCGAGAGATTTTTAACGTTTTCTTCCGCGGTGGATGAAGTGGGACGAACGGAACGGCGCAGGTGCAAACAACGTTTGCGTTCAGAGAGCCCGACCCCGGGTATGCGCGAACGGAGACACCGATGACGCCCGAGAAGACTGATCCCCATTCCGAGGCCGCTGACGCTGTCCATGACCTTAGACCAGTCGATGCGGACCTCGTTCGCAGCGCCCGTCCCGGCAAGCGTATACTGCTGGTTCTCGGCGGAGGACTGATTCTGGTCGTTATCGGGTTCCTCGCCATCTGGGGACCAGGGGGCGGGGCCTTGTCCCGGACGAACGCCAACGATGGTGATCAGGCGGTCGATACCGCGGCCTTCCAGGGCGACGCGTTGAATCCTCCGACGGCTGATGCACCGACGACGGCCACCGGAGCGGCCCAGCCCCGACCGACAGGTGAGGCTCCCAACGTCAACGCTCCGACTGTTCCGTCCAATCGCGCACCCGCCCACTAAAAGGCCAAACGAAAGGGCCGTCGGACTGTGTCCGACGGCCCTTAACTCCGGCTTGGAAAGAGGCTTACGCCGCTTCCTTCTGACGTGAAGGATGGAAGAACAGAGCCTGACTGATAGCCGCCTTTACCGTTTCCGGCTGGAACGGCTTGGTGATCAGGAAGGTCGGTTCCGGGCGCTCGCCGGTCAACAGCCGCTCAGGGAAGGCTGTGATGAAAATTACCGGCACGTCGAAGCGCTTCAGGATGTCCTTTACAGCGTCTATGCCTGACGAACCGTCGGCCAGCTGGATGTCAGCGAGGACCAGACCCGGACGATGACGTGCGACGGCGTCGACAGCCTCATCGTGAGTCGTCGCCGTGGCGATAACCCTGTGGCCGAGCTCCTTGACCAGACTCTCGATGTCGGCGGAGATTATGGCCTCATCCTCGATAATGAGAACGTCCGTAGCCAGTTCGGAGTCGATCTCGGCCTGGGCTTCACCGATGAGCCGCTCGACGTCATGGACGTCTGCCGAAAGAATTTGGGCGGCTTCCGAAGGGGTGAAGCCTTCAAGTGCAGTCAGCAAGAATGCCTGGCGTGAACGCGGGGCGATCCGCATCAGACGACGCGAGGCGTCGTCACGGCCTTCGATGCCGCTCTGGTCTTCCAGTTGTGCGCCTGTCGAGGACCAGATGGCGTGAAACACCTGATAAAGAGCCACACGAGGGGTCATCTCGGTTGAAAGCTGGCGCTCGCCTGCGGCCAAAGCCTCCAGGGCGACGCGGACATAATTGTCGCCAGTCGCCTGGTCGCCGGTCAGGGCACGGGCGTAACGACGAACGTAAGGAAGGTGTGGCGCGAGTCTGGCCAGAAGGCTCATTTTCAGAATATTCCCCGACATAACAGAACGACGCGACCAAATACCGACAACGCAGCAGGCGCGAGAGTGCCACCGAAACGTATCATCAGCGCCACGGTTCCATCTCGAGGCTGAACCTAGACCATTATTCGCATGTCGCGTAGGAACCGTGTCCGTTCGCCGACGTTGTCGGGGTCCATAATGACGCTGATCGCAAAGATCGGTGCATCCTTGAATGCGTGCAACGGGTGGCGGGCCAATTGTCCATGATCGATACTCCTGACTCCCGGCGTAAGGCCGCTCCCACCGGTGAGGCCGGACTGGAAGAAGCCCGGCTCCGGCAGCAAGCCATAGGCGTTAAGCTTCGTCACATGTTCGACGAGGTCGTCAACGAGCCGGTTCCGGACGAGTTCCTCGCGATCCTGCGCCGCGCCGACGACAAATCCTCAGGCGGGAGCCAGGGATGAGTGTCTCATCCTCGCGATCGTCCGCGCCGCCGAAGCCGGCTTCGGCGGACGACGTAGGCTTCAAGCGTGAATTGGTGACGCTGATCCCGCATCTACGCGCATTCGCCCGCACCCTGACCGGCGACCCGACCGCGGCGGACGATCTGGCGCAGGACGCAATGATGAAGGCCTGGGACGCCCGGGCCAGTTATCAGATGGGCACCAACATGAAGGCCTGGACCTTCATGATCCTGCGTAACCAGTTTTACTCGGAGAAGCGCCGCTCGTGGCGCCAGTCGCAACTCGACCAGGAAGCCGCAGAGCGCACGCTCGTCGCCGTTGACGATCCGGAGGCTCCCGTCGCATTGGACGAACTGCGAATGGCCCTGAACACCCTGCCCGAGGAACAGCGCGAAGCGCTCATTCTGGTCGGCGCCGGCGGCTTCGCCTATGAAGAAGCAGCTGAGATCTGCCAATGCGCGGTTGGGACAGTCAAAAGCCGGGTGAGCCGCGCCCGTCGTGCCCTGCTGGCCACTCTGGAGCGTGGCGGATACGCCCGCGACGGTCGAGCCGCCGGGGACGCCATGCGTTCGATCCTTGCCGATGCTGACCGTCTGAGCGGCGCCAGGCAGGGTTGAAGCCCGTGGTGCGTATCGGCCACTCCCTGGGTCGCGATCTCAAACGCCTAGGAGGCAAGCCGCCACTGGGATCCAGAAGATTCCAGAGCATCCGCTTCCGGTTGGGTGTGGCCATGGCCATTGCCCTTTTGCCGATCCTGGTGCTGGGGGCGATCCAGGCCCAGGCCGACTTCCGCGATCAGGGCGCCGACCGCAGATCAGCCCTGCAGTTGGCGGCGGCTCGTTCGGCCGCGACAACCCGAGCTCGGCTGGACAGCACGACGATCCTGCTCGAAGCCTTGGGCGCCGAAGCGACGGGCCCCCGGTGCACGCCGCGGCTCGCCGCCCTGAACGAGCGACTGGCCGATTACGACGCGCTGTATCGGACCAGCGCCACGGGTGACATCGTCTGTGGCTCGGGACCGGACTCGTTCCCCGCCGCAATGGTCCGTACCGGTCCGTGGTTCCAGCGCTTGAGCGCCGGTGAACCCTTCGTCGTCACGCGTTTCGCCTCGCCCGGTTCGCCACGGCCGGGACTGGTGGTCGCATCACGGCTCGAACAGCCGATGGGACGTTTCGCGGGCGCCATGGTGGCGGTGATTCCCCTGAACCATCTGCAACCCGACGTAACAGATCCGGCCCTGCCCGAAGGCGCACAGGCCGCCCTGACGGACGGGCAGGGCCAAATTCTCACCGCCACCGACGTGCGCGCCTTTCAGCTCAAGGGCGACGCGCTTGGAGGTTGGGTCGATCGCGCCCGCTCTGCAGAAACAGCCGTTTTCGAGGGCAACGATGCGGCGGGCCAACACCGCGTCTATGCGGGCGCCGCCCTCGCGGGACGTGATGTTTATATCCTGCTTTCAGCTCCTGCCCCCGGCCTGCTCTCGTGGGCCCGGTTGAATCCCATTGGATCGATCCTGCTGCCGTTTGCATCATGGCTGGCAGCCTTCGCCGCCGTGATGCTGGTGACAGAACGGGTTGTCGTGCGTTGGCTGGATTATCTGGAGCGGGTCGCAGCCATTTACGCGCGAGGCCGGTTCTCTGTCCGGCCGGTCCAGGCCGCCAATGCCCCATCGGAGATCCGGCTTCTGGCACAGACGCTCGATGAGCTGGCCGAGAATATCACCACCCGTGACACGATGCTGACCGAGAGCCTGGCGGAGAAGGACGCGCTGATGCGCGAGATCCACCACCGGGTGAAGAACAACTTGCAGATCATCTCGTCGCTCCTGTCGATGCAGCAGCGCGCGCTCACCGACGCTCCGGCCAAGGCCGCGCTGGGCGATACGCGCCAGCGCATCTCGGCTCTCGCCCTGATCTATCGCACCCTCTACCAATCCGAAAACATCCGCTATGCAGACGCCCGCGAGTTTCTGACTGAACTGGTCGGGCAACTGGTCGCGACCGAGGCCATGCGCGGCCCGGTAGTTTCCAGTTCAGTGGTGGCCGATAGTCTGGTCGTCGATCCAGACAAGCTGGCGCCGCTCGCCTTGTGGCTGGTCGAGGCCGTCACCAACGCCCAGAAACACGCCTTCGCGGGGCGCGGCGGCGACCTTCAGGTTCGCTTCACCGTCGACGGAGATAAGAGCACGCTGGAGGTTCAGGACGATGGCCCCGGCCCGGACGAAAGGGCGGTCAAGGCAGGCGTCGGACGGACTCTGATGGGCGCTTTCGCCAAACAATTGAGAGGCGAAGCCGAAATACTGCGCGGGGCGAACGGCGGAACCATTGCCCGAATGGTCTTCGCCACCCCCGAAGCCGTTGTTCCCAGCGATCCCGGAGATTTAGTCGGAACCGCCAGAACCACATCGCGTTGATCCGACAGTTCCTGCGCGAATCGTCGCGCCTTCCGGAGTAGACCCATGCGCAAGCTGTTCGTTCTTTTCGCCGCCGCCGCCGCCCTGACGACCGCTGCTTGCAACACTATCGCCGGCGCTGGCCGCGACACGAGCGCAGCCGGTCAGGCCGTGACCGGCGCCGCCAACGAAGTTAAGGGCAACTAATCCCGCAAGGGAGTTAGCCATATCGGCGGCCTGAACGGGTCACCGAGGCTGCAGAGCCCCGTCGGTCCCCCCACCGGCGGGGTTTTTGCTGGATATCGCGGGGTAGCCGCGCTTTCCTGAACCCAACCGCCTCGCTAGTGTCTCCCGAGAGATGGCCCGCAGAGGCCTCCGGGAGAACACGATGACCGCAGTCACCACCGATGACGAAGCCAAGGGCCCTGGTCTTGCGACGGTCGTCGGAGCGTCCGCCGCCGGTACGGCCTTCGAGTGGTACGACTTCTTCATCTTCGGATCGCTGACGACGATCATCGCCCGCCATTTCTACGCCGACATAGGCGAGGCCACGAGCTACATCCTCGCACTGCTGACCTTCGGCGTCGGTTTCGTCGTACGCCCGCTCGGCGCGCTGGCGTTCGGCTGGTTCGGCGACCGCACAGGCCGCAAGACCACCTTCCTCGTCACAATAACCCTCATGGGCGCGGCGACCGTCGCCATCGGCCTGTTGCCCGACTACGGCATGGCCGGGATCGCCGCGCCGATCCTGCTCATCCTGATGCGAATCATTCAGGGTTTCGCGCTCGGCGGGGAGTACGGCGGCGCGGCCATCTACGTCGCCGAACACGCGCCAGCGAAGACGCGCGGACTGCTGACCTCCTACATCAACACGACTGCGGCTCTGGGCCTGATCCTCGCGCTGGTCGTGATTCTGAGCACCCGCGCCATCCTGGGTACCGAAGCTTTCAACGAGTGGGGTTGGCGCGTCCCGTTCTGGCTTTCGGCGGCCCTGCTGGCCATATCGCTGTGGATCCGGGTTCGCCTGCACGAAAGCCCGGCCTTCGTGAAGATGGCCGCCGAGAGCAAGGTGCGTCAGGCGCCGTTCAAGGAAAGCTTCCTGACCTGGAAGAACGGCCGCTGGGTTCTCGTTGCCCTCGTCGGCATCATGTTCGCCCAAGGCGCGGTCTGGTACGCCAGCTAT
>DASVTM010000064.1:0-2233 GCA_036387575.1 Brevundimonas sp. | reverse complement strand
TGTCCGGCGAGTTCGAAACGATCCAAAAACTGCTGGCGCCCCTGGCTCACCCCGAGTGGGGCAGGGGGCTGGTCGACGATGTCGCCGTGCTGCCGTCGCGGCCGGGTTATGATCTGGTGCTGACCAAGGACGCGATGGTCGAGGGCGTCCATTTCCTCGCCGCTGATCCGCTGGATACGGTGGCGCAGAAGCTGTTGCGCGTGAACCTGTCCGATCTGGCGGCCAAGGGCGCAGAGCCGTTCGGCTATCTGCTGGCCTGCCATTGGTCCGCCCGCTGCGGTTGGCCCGAACGCGAGGCCTTCGTGGAGGGACTGGCGCGCGACCAGAAGACGTTCGGGATTGCGCTGCTGGGCGGAGACACAGTCGTCACGCCGGGGCCGGCCTCGTTCTCCGTTACGCTTCTGGGCTGGGCGCGGGCCGGACAGGTCGTAAGCCGGAGCGGTGCGCGCATTGGCGATGCGGTTTTTGTCACGGGCCAGATCGGCGACGGCTGGCTGGGACTGCAGGCGGCGCAAGGCGGGCTTGCGTTGGAGCAAGCGCGGATCGACGCCCTGGCCGAACACTATCGCCGACCTGTTCCGCAGCTGGACTTCTCCAGCGTGGTTCGGGACATGGCGACTGCGTCTCTCGACGTATCGGACGGGCTGGTCGCGGACCTTGGACACATCGCCGAGGCTTCCGGGGTCTGCATCGAGATCGATCTGGAACTGACGCCGCTGTCCATGGCCGGACAGGCGTGGTTCGATAGCCGGGTCGACCCACAGGCGGCGTTCGAGCAACTGGCCACCGGCGGTGATGACTACGAGATCGCCTTTACCGCTGCCGCCTCGGACGAAGCCGCCCTGCGACGCGAGGCCGAGCGCCGCCATGTTCGACTGACGAAGCTGGGACGCGTGGTGGCTGGTAAAGGCGTCGCGGTGCGCTACGGCCACAAGCTGATAGATATCGCCAAGACCGGTTGGACCCACGGCTAAATCGTCCAATTGCTCCGAAACGCAATCCTAACCGGTCGCCGCTACGGTTCGACCATGCGCCGCAGAGACCTTATCGCCGCCGGAACCGCCGTCGCCCTGTCAGGGCCGATCGTGACGTCCGCTTCCTTCGCTTCCGCCAGCGACAAGAAGGCTGAGGGCGAACCCGCAGTAGCCCCCGCGATCAATCTTCCTCCCGTGGGTTTGCCGGTGATCGTCAATGGTCGCATCCGCAACTATGTCTTCATCAGCCTGAAGCTCCATCTGGGTGGCGAAGCTACGGCCGAGACCGTGCGCGCCAGGCTGCCCTTCCTCAAGAACGCCCTGGTGCGCACGGCTCATACCGCGCCCTTCACCATGCCTGATGACTGGGCGTTGCTAAGCGAAAACAAGATCAAGGCGGCGGTGATGGCGATCGCCGGCGTGGTCGCGCCGCACTCGGTTACGGCCTGCGAAGTTCTCACCCAGGTGCCGCGCCGTCGCACCGGAATGAAGCCCGCCTCTTCCCTCTAGCAACGGCGCTCGTCCAGACCCCTTCGAAGAGCATGGTTGCGTCGTCTCGACGCATGCGGCACGGTCGCCGGGCAATTCCCGAGTGATCGCAGTTCTGCGGTCGTAGCGCCCGGGGGAGCCGGAAGGCGGATAGAGGCCAAAAGGCCCGCCGCGCCAAGGAGCCGGGCGCCTTTTGCAAGGGCATGGAAACGCCAATGAGTCATATACTTACGCTGGTCTTCGGGGCTGGTGTGCTGGGGGTGCTGTACGGCCTCGCCCAGACGGCCGTGCTGATGAAGGCCGGCACCGGCAACGACAAGATGCGAGAAATCGCCGCCGCTATCCAGGAAGGGGCCTCGGCTTACCTGAAGCGGCAATACGCCACCATCGGTATGGTCGGGGTGGTCATCCTGATCGCCGCCTGGCTGCTGATTGGTCCTTACGCGGCCGTCGGCTTCGTCGTCGGCGCGGTGCTTTCGGGCGCGGCGGGCTATGCCGGGATGCTGATCTCGGTGCGCGCGAACGTCCGGACGGCGCAGGCCGCGTCGGAAAGTCTGGCCAAGGGGCTGAACCTCGCGTTCCGGTCCGGCGCCATCACCGGCATGTTCGTGGCGGGCGGCGCCCTGATGGGCGTCTCCGGCTATTTCGCCGTTCTGGTCATGCATATGGGCCTGGAGCCCACGAGCCGTGAGGTCATCGACGGTCTGGTGGCTCTGGGCTTCGGCGCTTCGCTGATCTCCATCTTCGCGCGTCTCGGCGGCGGCATCTTC
>DASVTM010000063.1:0-1727 GCA_036387575.1 Brevundimonas sp. | reverse complement strand
GTCGATTCCGGAGCGCCCGCCATGTCCCCGATCCTGCTCGACGCCGCTCCCGCCCGGACGCGCCCCGGCCTGCTGACCTCCAGCGCCGCCTACAAGCCGTTCCGCTATCCTTGGGCGTACGAGTTCTGGAAGCGGCAGCAGCAGGTGCACTGGATGCCCGAGGAGGTGCCGCTCGGCGAGGACTGCAAGGACTGGGCGTCGAACCTGAACGACGGCGAGCGCAACCTGCTGACGCAGATCTTCCGCTTCTTCACCCAGTCGGACATCGAAGTCGCCGACAACTACATGGAGAAGTACGGCCGCGTCTTCAAACCGACCGAGGTGAAGATGATGCTGTCATCCTTCGCCAACATGGAGACCATCCACATCGCGGCCTACGCGCTGCTGCTCGAGACGATCGGCATGCCGGAAAGCGAGTTCGGCGCGTTCCTCGACTACCAGGCCATGCGCGACAAGCACGACTTCATGCAGAAGTTCGGCGTCGAGACCAACGCCGACATCGCGCGGACGCTTGCCATGTTCGGCGGCTTCACCGAGGGGCTGCAGCTGTTCGCCAGTTTCGCGATGCTGATGAATTTCCCGCGCTTCAACAAGATGAAGGGCATGGGCCAGATCGTCAGCTGGTCGGTGCGGGACGAAAGCCTGCACTGCGAGGGGATCATCAAGCTGTACCACGCCTTCGCCCATGAGACGGGTGCGGTGACCAAGGCGGTGGCGGACGACATCGTCGACTGCTGCCGCACGGTGGTCGGGCTGGAGGACCGCTTCATCGACCTGGCGTTCGAGATGGGTCCCGTGCAGGGCATGACGCCCGAGGACATCAAGACGTACATCCGCTTCATCGCGGACTGGCGCCTGCGGCAGCTGGGTCTGCCGGAGGTCTACGGCGTCAAGGAGAACCCGCTGCCGTGGCTGCAAAGCCTGCTCAGCGGGGTCGAGCACGCGAACTTCTTCGAGGCGCGCTCCACCGAATACTCCAAGGCCGCCACGCGCGGTCAGTGGCAGGGGCCGGACGGCGTGTGGAGCACCTTCGACCGGATCAAGGCGCGCGCCGCGGCCGAATCAGCGCATCACTGACGCGAACGCAACGTGAATCCTTTTCCGCCCGGCGGCGTTGATCCGCGGCAGGAGGTCACCCTATGGGTCAAGCACTGAGACGCCAGGACGTCTGGGACGAGATCCCGGAAGCTGCGGAGATTACGCCCGCGCCGACCAGGCCCGCGCCGGAGCGTCGCTTCGCCGTGCACGCGGCCGACGACGGCCGGCACCGCTGGGAGACGGTCTGGGCCGTCAGCCACGACGACGCGGCGATCGGCTTCGTCGAGCGCCATCACCCGACCGTCGGCGACGACGGCGAGGTGACGGTGGTCGTCACCGACTGCGAGAGCGGCCACGAACACTGCTTCCGCATCGACCTGGACACCGGCGACACCGCGCCCTGCGCCTGAGCGCGGCTGCTGGAGCGGGGCCGGACCAAGTGGAGTCGATGGCCTTTGTCATCCCGGACGCGCGCAGCGCGAGCCGGGATCCAGGGGCTGGTGGCCGTTCCTCCTGGATCCCGGCTCTCCGCCTGCGGCTCCGGCCGGGATGACAGCGGTGAGTTCATCTAAACCGGTTTGGTCTAGCTAGCCTGCCGCGGTGCTCACCGACGGCGTCGTGAGCAGGTCGTCCATGGCGCGGGCGACGTTTTCGAGCGTGTAGGGCTTCTGGATGACCATCCGGTTCCG